>JABHOU010000255.1 GCA_018695085.1 Opitutia bacterium
ACGCAGCTCCTTACCACTTTCTGTTTCGTCGTTCGGGGAAAGAACTTTGGATATGGTTTCCCCCAAGGCCTTCTCTCGAACTGCCTCGACGTATCCACCTTGATTGAAGGTCTCAAAATCGAATTCCTGCGAAGCCTTGGACTCCCAGAGGCGAAGGAAATTAACGGTCTTGGCTCCATATCCGACAATGGCAACATCGTACGGCACTCCTTCGATCGTCTTGGTCTCCACCCACTTGGGCGAGTAATTTCCAAAACTATCGTAATCATGCGTCACACGACCGTACAACCGTACGGTTTGAGCATACTGGGGACGTACTATTTCCCAGGGATTACCAAACTTCAGCCAGTCGTCGGGACTTTCCATCTGATGACCATCCCGAAAGCTTTGACGAAACAGCCCGAACTGATAGTGGATGCCGTATCCGATCGCAGGTAATTCCAGAGTGGCCATTGAATCCAAAAAACATGCGGCTAGGCGACCCAGTCCTCCGTTGCCTAAACCCATGTCATGCTCTTCTTCACAAAGTTCCTCAAGATCCTGATCCAGTTCCGACAAGGCTTGGCGTACAGGTTCGCGCAAACCGCAGTTATGCAAGTTCACATTCAGCAAACGCCCCATCAGGTACTCCAGACTGAGATAATACACTCGTTTTGTTCCAGCCTTACTGTGTACGGCTTGGGTCTCGATGAAACGATCGATCAATTGGTCTCGAACCGCAAGAGAGGTGGCCATCCACAATTCCCGTCTCGTTGCGTTTGACAAATGGCGAGCCATCGTGAGACGGAGATGGCGCAGGATCGAGGTCTTCATTTCCTCGACCAAATCATCTTGCCCGGGAAGCCCGGCATCAACCTCTAGGTCAGGTTCCTTTGTTTGCAAAGTCATAGTGTTAAGATGCGCTTAGAGAAAAACAGCATATACGACAAGCTAACCTCACCAAAGTGAAGTAGCAAGGCTCGGGCCAAGCTTTATCGAACGGTTAAAGTAGTCGAAAGCTTGTTCGCAGGGAAAAGCGACGTTACTCGGCTCTAAACTTGTGCACGATAACGTGCTTATAGGTTTCGCCGGGATTGAGCACGCAGGACTGCCATCCTTCTTCGCCCTGATGGTTCGGGCTATCCGGGAACACTTGGGTTTCGAGGCATAAGCCCGAACGATGGGCGTAGGGCTTACCGCTCTTCCCAATAAGTGTGCCATCGAGGTAGTTGCCCGTGTAAAACTGAATCCCCGGTTGGTCTGTATGGATTTCCATAATCCGACCACTGCTTGAATCCTTCAAGGTAACGGCATGGACAAGCCCATCATCGTCACGACGGATCACCCAAGTGTGGTCGTAACCCTTGCCGAACTTCAATTGGTTATGATCACCATCGACACGGGCACCAATCCTGTGAAAGGTACGAAAGTCCATGGGAGTCCCTACGACTGGTGTGATGGCGGTGGGAATGTTGGTATCGTCAGTCGCCACAAAATGATCCGACATTATGCTCAGTTCGTGCTCGAGAATGGTTGGGGAGCCCTCACCGGCCAAGTTGAAATAAGTGTGGTTCGTAAGGTTGAGGACGGTCGGTTTGTCAGTGGTCGCCTTGTAATCGATGCGCAATTCATTGTCGTTGGTCAGAGTATAGGTGACCTTACATACCAATGCACCTGGGTAACCTTCCTCGCCATCAGGACTGGTGCGCGTAAAGGTAACGGCGATGTCATCCTCGTCCACTTCGGCTGCCCAAAGACGTTTATCGAAACCTTTTACTCCACCATGCAAGTGATTCTTACCATTATTCGTAGCGAGGCTATATTTCTTGCCTTCGAGAGTGAAGTTTCCATCGGCGATGCGGTTAGCATATCGCCCCGTAATGCATCCGAAATAGGGACTCTTCTCTTGGTACTCGGCCAAGGTCTTGAATCCCAAGGCTACGTCTCCGAAATCCCCATTGCGGTCGGGAGCGAGAATACTTACGACGGTTCCTCCGTAATCGGACACCTTGACCTTCATCCCGTTAGCGTTGGCCAAGGTATAAAGGGATACCTTCTTGCCGTCGGACATTTCTCCAAAAGATTGCTTCGAAACAGACATGGGCGGAAGTTCTAAAGAGGAATTCTTGTTCAAGCCAAGAGCCTTCTTGGTAGAACCATATGCTTTTTTAGACTTTTCGGAAATGTAGGAACCGGTTTTCTTGAAGCCGGACTTGGTCTTTTCTCCGATTTCGGAAATAGTGCAACTGGCAGCAAGAGCTGATATGCAGGCGGTAAGGACGAGGGCTTGAGTCGACGTGTTCATGATTGAGTCCGTTAGACGGGTTCGCGTTGGTAGTTTGAAAGTTAAAAGTTTGCTTAACTTGTAAAAAGTATGGGTTGCGGGCAAGCACGGAACTAAAAGTTATCCTGAAACGAACGAAATACTTGTCAAATCACAGGGTACGTCCAAAACGTTTTTTCCACTCTCTCCAAGGATGCTCGACATAGGTGGAGCGACCTTGCGGGCAGGTCAATGGGTTACGGCACCGCAATAGTTGTTCCGCCAAGCGAACCACTTCCCCGTCGGCAAAGTCATCACCTGCTGCCCGTCCTCGAACCACAGCCAACCTGGCAATTTCCTCTTGAGCAACCGAACCTGCGGCCGATCCACCGGCTCGACGCGCAAGATCAAGAAAATCGCGCAGAAAGGAAATCGACTCTCCTGGCTCGATCCACGCGGGACAAGCCTCCACACGATAAAAATTTCTGCCAAACTCCTCAATCGCAAAACCTTGGTTGTTCAACTCAGGTAAAGCCGACTCCAAAATACCGGACTCTACTCCATCGAGTTCAATGGGCTCAGGAATCAACAGAGTCTGGCTTTCAGCCGACTTACCCAACGCCAACGCATCCTCCACTTGCTCCAGTCGTACACGCTCATACGCTGCCCTGCAGTGAAAGGCCACGACACCCGCATCCGTGGAGAACAAGACGAGGTCGCCCTGCACGCGTCCCAAGAAACGCCAAACCACTCCAGGATCGTCTCGAAAGCCAACCCTCTTTCGAAGTTCCTCTTCCTCAGCTTTCTCCTCGGGCGGCGGACTAACGTCGGTTGTGGAAGGTTCGCCAGTAGGCAAAACCTCTCCACTGGTAACCGATGCTCCTTCGGAATCAGGATTGCTCTCATCAATCCGCGTCACCGGAAGGGCCGAGGAATCCAGACGTGGCAAAACAAACTCTTTCTCACCAGGATCAACCTCGGGAGCAATTCCTTGGATACGGGCATCGCCCGAAAGTTCCCGCAAACGATCCAGCACCGTGCGTATGACAAACCCTCGAACCTTTCCCTCCTCGCGAAAACGCAGCTCACGTTTCGCCGGATGCACGTTTACGTCCACCGCGGCCGGATCGATTTCCAAAAACAACGCCACCGGCGGATAGCGCCCCTTGGGTACGTAGGTATGATAAGCCTCGATCAGTGAATAGGCCAACGTCTTGCTTTCCACAGGCCTTCGATTCACGAAAAAAAGCATTTCCTTTCGGGTAGACCTCCCCTTCCCCGGCTTAGCCAGCAATCCGTGCAGGCGATAGCCGTCTCCTTCCCCTTCCACGGGTTCCATATCCTCAGCCAGACCTCGGCCAAAGATTTCATGTACCCGGTCCTTCAGGTCGGAACAAGTCGGTGAACGGAAAATCGTGCGACCTGCCTCGAGTAAGGTGAAGGATATTTCAGGATGGGCCAACGCATACAGCCTCGCCAAGTGACAGACGTGGGCGGACTCGGTTGCATCCGTCTTGAGAAATTTTCGTCTCGCGGGGACGGAGTTGAACAACTGGGCCACCTCGATTCGGGTACCCTCGGGCATCCCGCAATCCTTGTTGTGGATCATTTTCCCTCCGTTCACAAAAATCTCTCTCCCGGCTTCTTCGCAGGCGGCCCGGGTGCGAAGCGTAAATCGGCTCACGCTGGCAATGGAAGGCAGAGCCTCCCCACGAAAGCCGAAGGAAGTAACCAGAAGCAGGTCGTCCGCTTCCCGAATTTTGCTGGTGGCATGACGTTCGAGGCAAAGCAGGGCTTCGTCCGGATTCATGCCCTTTCCATTATCCTCCACTCGCAGGTAGGCCTTCCCTCCGTTGCGATACTCCACCTCGATTTGCGTAGCCCCGGCATCAATGCTATTCTCCACCAATTCCTTGGCCACTGCAGCAGGGCGCTCCACAACCTCGCCTGCAGCAATCTGGTTGGCTACGCGATCGGGCAAAATACGTATGGAAGGCATCGGAATTCACCTGTAAGGGGAAGCGACAAACTCCTCAACGGGAAAACGTCGAAAGACCTTTCAAGCTTGGGCAAAGACCAGAACTCCAATATGAGTTTATTCTCTACAATCATGTCAAATCGCCTCGAAAAGGAATCCAGCCTCTACTTGCGTCAACACGCCGAAAACCCCGTGCACTGGTATCCGTGGGGAGAGGAAGCCTTTGCCGCTGCACGCGAGCATGACAAACCACTCCTAGTCTCCATCGGTTACTCCGCCTGTCACTGGTGTCATGTCATGGCTCACGAATCGTTCGAGGATTCCTACGTAGCCGACATCATGAACAACCATTTTATCTGCGTAAAAGTCGATCGCGAGGAACGACCTGACGTAGATCACGTTTACGTCGAGGCGGTTCAAATGTTCAACCAGTCGGCGGGTTGGCCGCTCAACGTATTTTGCCTGCCGGACGGCAAACCCTTCTGGGGCGGCACTTATTTCCCTCCCGAGGACAAGGGACAGGGAATCGTTCCGTGGCCGCAGCTTCTCATGCGCATAGCCGACCATTACAAACGCACGAAGGATGAAATGGTCGAGAACGCCGAAAACGTGGTGAAGAACCTCGTTCACGCCAACGACGACCAATCCTCCGGCGAGGATAAATGGAATCACGGTCTCCTCCTAGAGGCGGCACGGGCCCTGTGCAGTTCTCACGACGACGAGCATGGTGGCTTCACCCCCGCTCCAAAGTTTCCTTCCCCCATGAAGATGGACTTCTTGCTCGCCCTCCGCGAGTCCCACGCTTGCTCGCAAACTTCCGGCATGGGCGAGCGGATAGACGCCGTCGCGCACAAGACCCTTACCGCCATGGGGCGAGGTGGCCTCTTCGATCAAGTGGGTGGAGGTTTCGCCCGCTACAGCGTGGATGGCGAATGGAAAATTCCGCATTTCGAGAAAATGCTCTACGACAACGCCCTCCTGCTCGCCACCTATGCTCGGGCCATGCGTCGCCAACCAGATCCGCTATTTGAAGCAGTAGCCGAGGAAACCGTGACATGGCTGCGCCAAGACATCCTGTCTCCCGAAGGAGGCTTTTATTCCAGCCGCGACGCCGACAGCGAAGGCGAGGAAGGCAAGCACTATGCGTGGATGCCCGAGCAGGTTAAGGAAATCCTCGGCGAAGAGAACGGCACGATTTTCTGCGAAGCTTACGACATCACGGCTGAAGGCAATTTCGAGCACGGTGCCTCCAACCCCGTATTGCTTGCCGCCGACTTCGAGAAGCGCCAAGCCCTCGCGCCCCTCCGCGTTAAGCTCCTCGAGGCTCGCTCCGAACGTCCCGCCCCCGCCCGCGATGAAAAGCAAGTCGCGGCGTGGAACGCGCTACTCATTCGAGGCTTGGCCGAGGCCGGATTCGCCTTTGGTCGGAAGGAATGGCTCACCCTCGCCCGCGAAACGGCCGACTGGGCATGGGACAACCTGCGCGACGAGGACGGAAACCTCCACGCCGTTCGTTATCCCGGACAAAAGGCGGCAGGACCCGGCTTCCTCGACGATTACGCCTTCCTCGCCGAAGCCCTCCTCACTCTCGCCTCCTTCGTCGACTGGATCGAACCCGGAGCATCCGCCACCTATCAGGCACGTGCCATCGAGCTGGCCGAGATCGCCCTCGCCCGTTTTCGCGATCCCAAGCTGCCTGGCTTTTTCTTTACCGCCGACGATCAAGAAGCACCCGCCCAAGCTAGGAAAAAGCTCTGGTACGACAACGCCCTCCCGTCCGGCAACTCCTCCCTCTTGCGAGTATTTGCCTCACTTCATCAACTAACGGGAGAGAAACGTTGGTTTCAAAAATTCTCGGAGGCTAGAGCTGCCTATCCCAATCTCGCTCGACGCGTCCCTCAAGGAATCGGGCACGCCCTCGCCGCTCTCGCCGAACAGGCCATAGGCATCACGGTCATTAAGATAAAGGCCGCCCCAGTTGAACCGCTGGTCGAAGCCATTCGTCAAAAACCCTACCGTCTCGTTCACCTGCGAATCACGGAAGACGCCGAACAAACGACAGGATACCAGCTCTGCGTGGGAACGGAATGCAAAGAACCTTCCGAGGATGTCTCGGAAATCACTCGTCTGCTATACGGCGAGGAAGAAGCGTAAGGGAGTTTAGCCCTTTTCCAGCATCTTAGCCAACAGGCGACTCTGAGTGCGACCGTCTTCCTTGACCACTTTTTCCGCCACCTCCACCAGATCGTACGCTTCGTCGTGCAAGGAGCTGTGTGCCACGGCGATCGCAGCTCTAATCAGTTTGGAGTCAGTTTTTATTCGTTGACCCGTCTTGGAAATCATCCGCTCGATCCCGTCCAGCAAAGACAAGTCTTCGTCCGTCAAGGTGATCGTGCGCACGATGCGTTTAGGTAATTTCGAGTCGTTTTCGTCTGCCATGTCTATTTAATTGGTGGAAAATACTATTTACCTCAAGTACTCCGAAAAGTCAACTGCGCGAACAAAGCAGTAAGGAAGGAAGAATTTGCCTTTGCCCACCAAAGGCGCTTGAAAAGAATCCGTGATGGAGGTGGTGGCTGCTAATTACGTGTTGGATTTCGCTGAGTTCGAAACGAACTTGTGGATGATTCTCTTTTACACCATCCCCGCTTCGATTGCTCTTTGGCAGGGCTTGCAAGGATGGCGACAAGGGCTCACCCGAAAAGTCGTAGCCCTGCTATCCTTGGCTGCAGCCTTCGCCGCAGCATGGTACGGAGGTGAATACGCGCTCGGCATGCTTCCCGCCAACGAACCCTCCCACCCCTTCGCCCGCGACCTCGCCGGTTCCGCCATTGCCGGCCTTGGAACTTACGTCGTGCTTCGCCTGCTCGCCATTGCCATACTGTTTCGAGGAGAAAGCGACATCAGCTTCCTTGATCGTCTGGGCGGTCTAGTGGTGGGCTTGGGCATAGCAGGACTCTGGATTCTGGCATGGGGCTTGTCCGTGCGCTACGTCGCCACGGTACTGGAAACCTCCATCTACTCAGCCACACCCGAGGACGGTTCCCCCACGGAAACCATCGAGAAACGCGCTCCCGAGCAAAACCCCATCGTTCGGGCCTTTCTCTACTGGAACCAACGCTCCGGTGAAACCGGAGTCGGTGAAAAGATCGAGCAAGCCGATCCCATCGCACCCTCCTTTTACGAGAACAGCCGAAACCTCGTCCTGCTTTCGCGTAGCCCGACTGCCATGGCGAGACTCGCCGCAGATCCAAAGGTCGGTGAATTCCTGAACGGCGATCCGTCCATCAAGGAACTCGCCGCAAACAAGGAAATAGTAACCTTGATCGAGAAACGCAGCTGGCTCGACCTCCTACGTCATCCCAAGGTCTATTCCACCCTTCGCGACGAGGATTTCCTCCAACGCCTTGGAGAAAGCGGACTCGATCGAGCGATGGCCGAGGCCGTAAAGGAAACCGCCAGGAACGCAGGATAGTTCGAAACTCCACTCATCCGCAACCTCACTCCTGCCCGACGGATTGCCTCAACTGGAATTTGTCATTGCGAGCCCGTCAGGGCACGGCAATCCAGTCGGTAGCGTTGCGTGGGATGCTTGGACGATGCGATGGTTACCTGATGGTCCCGCTGGATTGCCGCGTCGTTGCGCTCCTCGCAATGACAAAGGTGGGACGGGTATGGGCGTCATGCTTCGTCACAGTTTAGAGATACCTCAACTCTACACTGTCATTGCGAACCCGTCAGGGCACGGCAAGCCACACACTCTCTATGTCATTGCGAGCCACATCGTGGCGTGGCAATCCAGTCCGAAACGTTACGTGGGATGCCCGAACGATGGAATGGGATGCCCGGTGGTCCCGCTGGATTGCCGCGTCGGGACTTCGTCCCTCCTCGCAATGACAGAATCAAAAATGCAGCCTGCGTTCAGTCGAATACGGCCAAACGGCAACCTCATTATGGGCTACTGCCCCAAGTCGTGGAGGGCCTTGACCTCGGCGTCGCTAAGGGTGCGGTCGTATATCCGGAGGTCGTCGAGGGCGCCGTTGAGGTAATACTCGGCGCCGGTGATCGCCTTGCCTAGGTAAAGCAGGGCACCAGTGGAATAGATAAGGTTTTGGCTAGTTGGACCCGTGTCCTTGACCCCATTGATGTAAGTCGTGAAAAGACCCGTGGAACCTGACACCTGTGATCGGGAAAAACCAAGATGCATCCAAGACCCTGTGTTTATGCTCGCATTGGAAAAATGACGCCACCTCCCAAGCCAGTTATGTGAGACCCAGATAGAGAACTTACCTTGGTGAAGGAACATTCCGTAAGTGTCGTTCGGTCCGGTCAGGAGAGTGTTGTTACGGTGCCACTCGAACTCAGTTCCTCCGCGGGCATCGGTGGATTTTAACCAGAGGGCGATGGTGAAGTTGGCGTCGAGGCTGTAAGGTATGCTTCCCCAGTCATTCACGCCGTCGAATTGGATGGCGTTGCCGATCTTACCGGCTATCCAAGTGGTCTGGTTGGACTCAAACCCGACGAGGGTGG
>JABHOU010000158.1 GCA_018695085.1 Opitutia bacterium
AAGCCAATGAAGTTCGAACGATCATCCGATTTGGACAAACCTTCTACGAAAAGTCGCTTCCGGTGCCTGCGGCAAAAACCCGAAAACTGCTCAGTTTGGTCAAGCACCCCCAATCTTTCTCCCAATGGGGCGGAGCCAAACCGTGCGGCGGGTTTCATCCCGACTACGCCCTTGTGTGGAAGACCGGCGACCAGGTGGTTGAGATGCACCTTTGTTTCACCTGTAAGGAAATCAAGGTTTTCAACGGACAGACCGAGATATATTGCGAAATAGAAGAGGTCGCCTACCAAGGGCTCAAGGATTGGACCCGCAGCTTGTCTTTTTGACAAGCAAACGGGCCCACGGAATTGCCATCAATCCTTCTGTTTTTACTAATATCCTTACCCAAGGTTAGTTTATTTTCGACTTCAATACAAATAGCGCTAACAAATCGGCCACCATGGAACATACTGTAACCTTTCGCCTCAAGCATCCTTCGGGTTCGCCAAAAGAGGCTGATTTTCTATCGACCGCCAGCGAACTGGCCGGAATACCCGGGGTAAAAGACTTTCAAATCCGTCAGCAGGTCAGCCCAAAGAATTCCCATACTTTCGGTATATCGATGCATTTCGACAGCGACGAAGACTTCCAGGTATACTGCAGGCATCCGCTTCATGACGCCTTTGTTCAGGAACGATGGATACCGGAGGTAGAGGATTTTCAAGAGTCCGATTTTGAAGTCATGCAATGAAGCGACCTCTTTCATCTCTTTTTCTGACCGCTTTTTTCGTCCTGCGGACCTTGCTTCTTTTTTCTCCGGTGTCGATTCACGGTGTGGAGAAGATTCAGTTTTACCCGCACACCTTTACGCTGCCGGACGGATATGCCTTGAAGCAGGTGGCCGCGCCTCCCTTGGTCAAGCGTCCCATCCACATGTATTTCGACGTGGATGGCTCGCTATATGTCACGGATAGCTCCGGCAACACGGACAAGGCCCCTAAACAGCTCAAGAATCCAAGCCATCGGGTCCTTCGCCTGGTCGATGGGGACGGCGATGGTGTGTTCGACCAATCGACCATCTTTGCGGAGCGTTTTCCTTTTCCAGAAGGGATCCTTGTGCATGAAGGAGCCGTTTACGTTGGCGCGCCTCCTCACATTTGGAAACTTCGGGACACGGATGGCGACCACGTTGCGGATGAGCGGACCATCTGGTTTGACGGCGGGTCCATCGAGGGCTGTGGAAATGATTTGCATGGGCCCTACCTTGGTCCGGACGGATTTTTCTATTGGTGCAAAGGAGCCTTTGCTCCGCAAAGTCACGTCCTCGGCAACGGAAAGACCTTCAAATCGAGCGCCGCTCATATTTATCGGGCCAGACCCGATGGCAGTCAGCTCGAAGTGGTCATCACCGGTGGGATGAACAACCCGGTTGGCCTGGCCTTCAACCAGTCGGGGGAACGTTTTCTCAGCGGCACTTTTTTCGATTTGTCGAAGCCCGGCAGGCGCGATGGTATCCTGCACGCGGTGTACGGGGGAACCTATGGCAGACGCAACGACCGCGTTCTTTCCCCTCACCCAAGTTCGGGAGCCTTGTTGCCCGTTCTCTCGCAGATGGGCCCCTCAGCTTCCTCGGGGATTGTCATGCCGAGGAACGATGCCTTGGGCATGAGAGGTGATCTGCTCTGCGCTGATTTCAACCTGCGCCGAATTTCACGTCACCGGCTGTCCCGGGCCGGATCGACTTATTCGGCTCAGATGAGCACCTTGCTCGAAAGCGACCAAAACGACTTTCATCCCACCGATGTGATCGAGGATGCGGATGGGAGCCTTTTGGTGGCGGATACCGGTAGCTGGTACATGATCTGTTGCCCGACCTCCAAGGTCGCCAAACCCGACGTACTCGGAGCAATCTATCGGATTGAAAGAAAGAACAACTCTTCCCTCAAAGATCCCCGTGGCTTGGAACTGGATTGGAAAAAGCCTCAGGTCGAGTGGCTGTCCGACAAGCGGCCCGCCGTGGTCAAGCGGGCCATCGAGGCTCTTGCTCAGGTTGGGAATGTCGATCGGCTCAAAGAAGCCAAGGCCCGCAAACCCGCTCTTTGGTCGCTCAACCGTATCCCCGGAAAGCTGGCTCGGTCCGCCGTCCGGTCTTTCCTCAAGGATGAGAATCCAGAAGTCAGGTTAGCTGCCATTCAAAGTGCTGCCCTTTGGTTTGATGCGGACGCGGTGGAGCCGCTCATTGGGCTCCTTGATACGGGTGATACTCGTGAGCGCCGATTGGCCGCCATGGCTCTAGGTAGGATAGGGGACCACCGGGCGGTGAAGCCTCTGTTGAAGACAGGCTTGGCCCCGGCAGATCCGTTCCTGAAACATGCCGTTACCTATGCCTTGTATGAGATCGGGGACAAGAGTCTTCCGGTTGACCACCCGATGAGCAAACAAGTTGGGCTGATGTGCAAGGTTGACGAGCAAAGCCCGTCGAAGTATGTTATGCCCGAGATTCAACTGGCCGATACCGTGAAACCGGATCCGGCCAAGGAAGCCCGCCAAGCCAAGCGTCTTGACCAACTTGCCGAATTCCTTCCCAAGGGAGACCCCGTGCGTGGTCAGAAGCTTTTTCACGACGCGGCCAAGTCCCTGTGCATCACTTGTCACATCAAGGGAGACAAGGGGGTGGATTTTGGACCCGACCTGACCCGTATCGGAGCCATACGTAGTGAGCGCGACCTGCTTGAGGCGATTGTCTATCCCAGTTCAACCATAGCCCGATACTATGAGCTTTTGACTGTAAATACCAAACAAGGTGAAGTAGCGGGCTTACTTCGCAGGGATTCCGTGAATGAAATGGTCCTCGGTCCTGCACCCGGAGTCGATCAAACCATTCCTTTCAAAGAGATCAAGAAGGCCAAGTATTCCAATGTTTCGCTTATGCCCGAAGTGTTCGATCACCTCTTGAAACCGAATGAAATCGCCGATCTGGTGGCCTATCTCAAGGAGGCCAAGGGGCCGGTCGATACCGTTTCATCGGAGGATATTCCTCCTCATCATGCAATCGACTTGCCCGGCCTGCATGCCTATGCCCAGAAGAGCATAGAAGCCGGCGAAGAGATTGAGTTCCGGGTGAGCAGCTCTGTGCCATACGATTTGTCGGTGGTTAAGTTGGGAGCCGATTCGGAGAACCGTGACAAGGATCCTGTGTTGCAATCCTTTCGGGTCGAACAGCCGCAAACCCAACCCATTCACCCTGGTTCCTATTTGCACGTGGACAAGGCCTTGCCGGCTGAGCGAAGCTTGTCCGCGTTGACCTTGGAGTGCTGGATCCGCCCGTTTCAGTTGTCCGGTTGGCAGGGCTTGCTTACCCAACACGATTATCCTGAGCGCTGTGGCGTCGGGTTGTTCCTAAGCGAAGGCAAGATCGTATTTGGTACTGGCTCCGGGGGGTCTTACGATGCGGCCGCCTTTCAGCAAACCAAGCCCGGCTTGGTCAAGGCTCATCTATGGTATCACCTGGTCGGTAGTTGGGACGGAAGGAAAAAGCGGATCTACCTCGATGGGAAACTGGTGGCCGAGACCGCCTTTGCCGGTCCTGTCCGGCCGGGCAAGACCGCTTTGCGCATCGGGGCTTATGGGCAGGAAGGAAAGGCCGTGAACTTCTATAACGGGGACGTTGCCATGTGCGCCATCTACGACCGGGCTTTGAACGAGGAACAAGTAAAGAAGCGTTTTGCCGATCACGGATTGAATGTTCCTGAGAACGATCGTTTGCTTGCCTGCTGGCCTTATGGCGAGGAACGCGGCGTCCAAGTTGCCGATGCGAGCGATTTCGGGAGGGATGCCAGAATCATCAACCGGGGAACCTGGATGATCGGTGGACCGAGTTTCAATGCTTCGGCCATCAACCGGCATGATTCGCAGTACGATCCGACCAAGGATGAGAAACGT
>JABHOU010000224.1 GCA_018695085.1 Opitutia bacterium
AGGTAGCGAAGACGTTGCTCGCTTCCTACGAATTCAGCGAACGACTGAATTACTTTTGGGTCTTCCAGATCGTACTTGTAGAAATAGCGAACCATTTCTAGGTGATTTCGGATAACAAAAAGAACGCGATCTCTCATCTCTTCGGGTATGGACAAACGCTCCATGAGTGATGTGGCGATGCCTATGCCACGTTCGCAATGACCTTTTGGGCCCTCGTCCTTACCGAGGTCATGTAAAAACAGCATCAAGTAAAGCAAGGCCGGAACTTCTGTTTTTCCCAGCACATCACGGTAGCGGCGAGAGGTTTCGTCCTTTCCTTGAAAAACCTTGTCGAGCTGGGCGATGCATTGAAGCACATGCACATCTGCCGTGTACCTGTGATACAATTCATGCTGTACCTTGCAGGTGAGCCGATCGAACTCGGGGATAAACCTCCCGAGAAGACCGAGGTCATGCATCTCGACAAGGGTAGGACCAACCGAGCCCACTTGCTGAAGAATGGAACGGAAGGTGACATTGGCCGCAGGGTTGGCCATGAGTGCGGCATCGACCAGTTTGAGCCGATTCCGTACCAATGCTCGCAATCCCGGCGAAAGTTCGGCATCCAATTGTTGGGCATGGCGAAACAGGCGTATAATTCTTTCGGAGTCTTGGTCGAGAATGGTGAGGTCTGGAGCCTCTAGCTGCCCTTCGCAAAGCTGAAAACCGTCTACCTCTTTTTTCGGTTTTCCTCGACAGGCCTTTACGACCGAGGCGAACGAGAGACTTATCCCTTTTTCACGACCAAGCGCCAAGCGGTCTTCAAGTACGTCTGCGGTTTTGCGAATGGTTCTGGCTCTAGAGTAGTAGTCGCCCATGAAAATCTCGATCCGGTCGAAAAGATCCTCCTGTTCATAACCAAGCCCCTGAGCGACGTCGGATTGCTTTTCAAGGTGCAGGATATCCGTCGGCCGCTTGCTTCGAAAGTGTAGTTCATTTCTTACGCGCAATAAAAAAGAATAGGCTTCTCTGAATGATTTTGCCTCCGATGCCGTAAGGTAATCATGTTTTACGAGGTCGTCGAGATCCTCGCTTTCAAACTTCACCTTGGACATCCAGAGGACGGCCTGAAAGTCCCGTAATCCTCCTGCTCCGTTCTTCACGTCCGGTGCCTGCAAACAGATCGTTCCTCCCTTTTCGACCCGGCGAGCCCGTTGTGTTTTCAGAATCTCCATGAGATATCCTTTAGGGTTATCCTTTTTGCAAAACCCTTTGAATTTCCTGAAGAAGTTCTCGGCTACTTTTTTATCTCCGCAAATGTATCGTGAGTCTAGGAGCGCATTTTTCGTCCGAATGTCTCGGCGGGATTCGTCCAAAGTTTCCTTTACTGCTCGAGAGGCGTGCCCCACTTTCATCCCTAAGTCCCACAAAGGGTATAGGATTTCACGAGTCATGGTCTCCTGAAGTCTGTCCAGAGCTTTGCCGGAAGCCGACTTCGGGTACAGGAACATCAAATCGATATCACTGTGCGGACTAAGTTCCCCTCGACCATATCCTCCCGTTGCGATCAGGGTAACGGGTTTTTTCTTGCTAAGAAGATCCCTCGTTATCTCCAAGGCATAGGCATGGAGGGTTTGTATCAAGACGTCTATCAGTACTGATCTGGCTCGAGTAACCCTCAAGCCGGAATCACCCTTTTGGTGATACCTGAGGAGCATCTCGTTCTCTAATCGAAGAAACTCTTTGAGATGAGCGAGACGACCCTTGTCTGATTGAGTTTCAGACAAGAGAAGTCGTTTTCCGGCATGTTGCCGAATGCGTCGAAAAAGAGGATCGTCTTGCACGTTGTTGTCGGTGTCATTTTCATAACCTGCAAAACTTCAAGTGCGAGCCTAAACCGGAATTGCCTTTGAGATTGCCAGTTCCGCACCTGTCTCTCAGTATAAGTTTTTTGAAATGTTTAGTGTATCCCATCGAATCTTCCTATGGCTTTTCGTTTGTCATTGGTTGCCGATTTCTTCCTCTGCTAGTCCTTTTTTGTCACCCGATGACCCCTTTCTTCGACATGAATTACGTTGGTTGCGGGACAACCGCCTTCTTGACGCTCCTCTGAATACATGGCCAATCTCATGGGGCGGAATTGACGTAAGACTCAAGGAAGACGGTCAGGGATCGGTTTTCGATCGTGTTCGGGATTGCCTCGACAAGGAGCGTGAAGCTGGTTGGGGGTCAACCATTGGTAGGATTGGCTTTAGGGGTGATCGGGGAGTCGCCCGGTCTTTCCAAGCTGAACCACGAGTCGGATTTTCCGGTGGGATCGAACGGGCTTGGATGGGAGACCGCCTTGCGGGAAAGCTTCGTTTAGCCAATGTTCGTCAGGTAGAACCCGACTGGCGGGGGCGAGTGGACGATGGTTTTCAGTTCGATGGATCGTACTTTGCGACTCGTTTAGGGAACTGGTCGGCCAGTTTTGGGCAAACGGAACGTTCATGGGGACCTGGATGGGATGGCAGTTTGATTCTGTCCACTAACGCCAGACCGGTTCCTGCATTCTCAATCGATCGTCGCATTCCCGAACCTTTCGAGACGAAGTGGCTTTCATGGATCGGGCCGTGGAACGCTACCATGTTCGTTGGCCAAATGGAAGAGAATCGAGACGTTTCGGAGCCATATGTCTGGGGAATGCGAGCGGAATTTGCTCCAACCATTTTAGATGGTCTGGAAATTGGTCTTTTTCGCGTCATGCAATTGGGTGGTGAGGGAAGACCGAGTGGATTTAAAACTTGGACTGATGCTTTCCTCAGTCAGGACAATTATGGGGCGAATTCAAAACATCAGGACAAGTGGAAAGAACCTGGCAATCAACTCGCAGGAATTGATTTTCGTTGGCGTCCCTTGACGGAATCTTCCTTTGCCTTATACGGTCAAGTCGTTGGAGAGGACGAGGATCATTTCTTGCCGAATGCCCTTATGTTTCAGTATGGAATCGAAACTTGGGGCAGTTGGGAGTCGTCCACGTGGCGAATGTTTCTGGAATATGCAGATACCACTTCTACATGGTGGACGGATGAAATTCGTCAAAATGCCAGTTATAATCATGGTATCTATACCGATGGTTATCGACACCATGGTCGAAGCGTTGGTCATTGGGCGGATTCCGATTCTGAAATCGTTTCCTTTGGAGGCTTATTGGCGAATTACGAAGGGAACGGGTGGGGCGGGATCGTTCGTGCGGGAAAACTCAATCGAGACGGAGGCGGGAACAGTGCCGTGTCTAATTCCGTCGCCACGGACATCAAGTCCGTGCAGTTATTCCATAAACGAAGTTTTTCCAAGTGGGACGCTCAAATGACTTGCGGGCTAGGTTGGGAGGAACTGGAGAACTCCTCTACGCAAAATACTGAAAATGGCCCGACGGGTTTTCTTTCCATCGCGAGAGTTTTCTGACATGCTTACCCTTAATATGAATAGATTGGCTGCGATTACCCTTTTATTGTTTACCCTTTGTTTATTCCATGAGAGCGGAAAGTTGGTCGCTCAACAGTTGGATCCTGCATTGATGGCCAAGTTTTCACAACTCTCTGCTGCAGAGAAGGCAGACTTGATTAAGGCTCATGGTTCTGGCCAGAAGACTAACCCTAACCGCAAGTCACCTACCGCAATTGCTCCTACTGAGGCTTTGCAGGTAGAGGTGCCCAAAGCGAATTCCTTTAATGAACGCGGAACTTTCCTTTCCGAATTGCAGACCATGGCTACTTCTGTTCGTTCCGATTTGGATCGTATGGAATCTGAGCTGGCTGCAAGTATTGCTTCCCCTGACCCCGAGTTGCTTCAGGCTATCGAGGAAACCAGATCACTTCTTCGCAAGATCAAAGGTTTGCAACGCAGGGAAATTGAAAAAAGAGCCGAAGAGTTTTCTCATGACGATCTTCAGGCAATCAAGCCATTCGGTTACGACCTTTTCGCAGGATCTCCCTCCACTTTTGCTCCGGGCAACGAAGTGCCCGTTCCTCCGGACTACGGGATCGGGCCCGGCGACGTTCTTGAAATTCAACTTTTCGGGCGTCTGAACAATTCGTATTCCCTTATGATTTCCCGTGAGGGATTGATTAAGTTTCCCGGGATTGGGCCAATCAACGTTTTTGAAAAGGGAACTGATTTTCTGAGCCTCAAGAATTTGATTAACGAAAAGATAAAAGATCAATTGGGAGACGGTGTCCAAAGCTCCATATCGATGGGATCCTTGCGCTCCATTCGTATTTTCCTGCTCGGTGATGTCCGTAAGCCTGGAGCCTTTGTGGTGAGTTCCCTTTCGACCATGACTAATGCCTTGCTGGTCAGTGGCGGCATAAAGGAGATCGGTAGCTTGCGAAATATACAGCTCAAGCGGAAGGGTGAGATTGTTGCTCGCTTGGACCTTTATGATCTCCTTCTTAATGGGGATACCTCGTCCGATGCGATGGTTCTTCCAGGTGACGTTATTTTTGTTCCAACGGTCGGACCTCGGGCAACACTCAGTGGCGCGGTTTTACGTCCTGCCCAATATGAACTTCTCGGAGATGAAACACTTTCGGATATTATTGCTTTAGGCGGTGGAGTTGATTCCCGTGGGAATGATCGTCGCATTCGCCTCGAACGTTTAGGTTCGGATAGGCGTCCCCATGTGCGTAACCTGCAACTGGAAAGCGATTCCGAATTCCCTATATCAGGTGGGGATCTTGTTTCTGTTTCATCCGCTTCCGTTCGGGTTGGAAACATCATTTCTCTTTCGGGAAACGTGGAGCGTCCTGGAGACTACGAATGGAAGTCGGGTTTGAGAATTGGCGATTTGATTCCCGACGCAAATGCTTTGTTGCCCGGGACAGATTATAATTTTGCTTTGATTCGGCGTGAACATTCCGATGGATCCTTGTCGGTGAGCCAATTCCGGCCAATCGAAATCTTTCGGGATTCGTCTTCTTCCCTCAATCTTGAATTGCAGAAGCGTGACACGATTTATTTTTTCAGTTCTACGGATGCGGAAGTCAGAAAACGGTTGCTGTCTCCTTTGTTGAAGGAATTGAGCAAGCAAAGTTCTCCGGGAGAAGGCATCCTGATCGTATCGGTTTCTGGCATGGTGCATTTCCCCGGTGATTATCCGCTTGCACGCGGTATGCGTTTGACGGATCTTTTGAATGCCGCAGGTGGCATGCTTGATGCCGCCCATGCTCTTTCATCGGAATTGACCCGAATGAAATTGAATGAATCTACAGGAGCGGAAATTGATCATATACTTTTAAAATCCCTTTCTTCGCTGGATGCCAATGATACGAGCGACATTTTTCTCAAGTCTTACGATTCCTTAAACGTAAAGCCTATTCCGTCTTGGAGAGAACGTGAAGTTATCGAGATCCTAGGGGAGGTTAGCTTCCCAGGGTCTTATCCTATAAAACTTGGAGAAACTCTTGCCCAAGTAGTATCTCGAGCCGGTGGTCTTACAGAGCAAGCATTTTCTGAAGGAGCAGTTTTTTCAAGAGAGAGTTTAAAGATAAAGGAACAAGAGCAAAGAGACCGTTTGATTTCTCAACTGGAATCTGACGTTGCCAACCTTAGCATTCGTGCCGAATCTCAGAGCGAAGCGCAACAAGCTCAAGCTGTGGCATCCTCCCTTTTGGCGAGGCTAAAGACTACGGAACCGCAGGGCAGACTTGTGCTTCCTTCCAAGGCCTTCAATATTTCGAATAAACTTAGCATTGAGGTTCGGGGGGGAGATCGTCTATTTATACCCCGAATCCCTTATGAGGTGAGCGTTGTCGGTGAAGTTCAATTTCCCACCTC
>JABHOU010000401.1 GCA_018695085.1 Opitutia bacterium
ATCTCTCGGGGGCTTTGGAATGATGCCATAGCCCCATGTTCGCTTGTGCCGCGACCTCTGCTTGATAACCGACGACGCTCCATTTTTTGTCTTCGATGCTGCGGAATCTTTATCCGATGGAACGAGGAGGGACTTAGTGGTTTGGAAAAGCTTCATGTCGTAAAATTTGTTATTCCTAAAGGATAAGACTATTCTCCAGGAATGATGCAAATCAACAATCAACTGCAACCACCGCCAAGACCGTCCTCTTCAACCCGTCGCTGAGACTCCCCCAGCTTTCGACGATTCGCGACAGCGTTGCGAGTGCCCTCTACGAATGAAAGCAAGCTCGTAGGGCAATGTCCCTCGATCTAAAGGAAGTCGAAAGACTTTTGACTTTCGCGTTTCAAAGTTTTCGTGAGTTCGGGCCCTTCGTTTTGACGTCGTTGACCAAGTCGGAGACCGTTCGGTTCTCAAACCCCCCTAGGGCGTCCTTGAGGGCCGTAGAGATCTTCTCAATGCTCGCGGATGCGTCCAACCACGTCCCCCAATGTCTTTCGGGTAGGATCACGGGCATCCGGTGGTGGATGAAGCTGATCGACTCATGGGCTTCCTTCGTGATCACCGCGTAGGAGGCGAAGGGGTCGACTTCCGTTCCCTCCCACCTGTCCCAGAGACCCGCGAAGGCGAAGGATTCTTCCCCGGGCAGATGAATGAAGTAGGGAGTCTTGCGCTTTCCATCCGTTTTCCACTCGTACCATCCGTCGGCGGGAGCCAGGCATCTCCTGTTTCGGAAGGAATCCCGAAAGAATGGCTTTTCCGCCATGGTTTCCGAACGGGCGTTGATGCCGGAGGCGTCCGTCCGAGGCTCCTTCGACCAATTCGGAACCAGACCCCATCTCATTCGGGCCGAGGAGACCCTTCCGTCAATTCGAGCGATTACGGGGTTGTTTCTGCCGGGGCACACGTTGAAGGAAGGGTCGACCTCCTCCAGTTCGGCGTCCAGGGCCTCCTCGAACTTCTTTTTCGAAACCTTCCCCGTCGAATATCTTCCGCACATCAGTCTTTCGGGGTCAGTTGAAAGAAGGCTTCCGAGGCTTCGCGGGTGGCGTATTCCTCGTAATGGTTCTCCAAGGTGACCGAGGTCCTCTTGTGTCCCATTCTCCTTCGGGTTTCGTCCATCCCCAAATGCTTCGCGGCGTAGGAGGCGAAAGTGTGTCGCCATGCGTTTTTCCTGAATTCGACTTCCGCCTCCTCCGTCAGTTTCCGAGGGAAGTGCCTCCAGTGGCTTTCGCTGTATTGGGGGACGAGTCGCTCGGTCGGACAGACCTTCAGCCATTCGACCGCGTTCGGCTCCAGGGGAACCCAGAAGCGGGAGCGTTCGTTCTTGCCGAACCTCGGCTTGGCCTTGGGGTCCTCCCGTTCCAAGTCGAGATCCTTCCATGTCATCTTGCGTGCCGCGGAGAAGCGTATTCCGCAAAGAAGGGTCAGCGACACCACCCCTAGAAACTTGCCATCCTCCTTCGTCCGGGCGCGTTCGACGATTCTGCGGACCTCCTCGACCGAGTACACCCCGACGTCTCCGGCCCCGCTTCCGCGCTTGTCGATCTTGTCGGCCCAGTTGACTTGGATCAGTTCCTCCTTCACCCCGTAGTTGAGCATGCCCCTCAACTTGGTCAGCAGGTTGTCGTGAGTGGCGTTGCTTTTGTCCGAACATATCGTGTTCAATGTCTCCCGTACCGAACGGAAGTCGATCCGCTCCACGATTTCCTCGCCGTGAAAGGGTAGGAGGGCGGCCAGCCTGCGGTCGTCCCCGACCGATTCCTCGTTCTTGCTTTGTGTTTTGACCTTTTGCTTCTGAGCCTCGATCCACCGGTCGAAGAGCTTGGAGAGAGAAAAGCCCTCTCCGCCGGGCTGCACCTTGGGAAGAGTCTCCCGCACGAAGTCCGCGAGCGAACCTTCCATTCCCGCCTTTCGGAGCATCTCCCTGGCCGCCACGTAGTCGTTCAGGTCGTCCTCGCTGGTGGCGACCTTGCTCGCCTTTCTGCCGAAGTCCCTCAGGCTCAGCCAAATCTTCCTGAATTCCTCCTCCGCTTCCGCCTTTGTGGGGTAGAATCGACGAGAAGGACCCGAAAGGTTGGAGAATCTCTTCCCGCGAAGATCGAGGCACCGACGGTTCGAGTTGTTTTCGTCGGGCGCGGGCTTGCAGACCTTCGACAAGACGAACTCAAATTCAGATTGCTTTCGCTTGTTCTCCGGCATATGAGTTTCGGTTCTTGTTCTTTGGTAGACGGCTGGTCAAATCGCTTGTTTCAGCCTGCAAATTTGTCAATTTCTTGTCAATGACAATTAAGTGTCAACGATTGACGAATTTCGTAAATACCTAATGATCAGTAATTAGGAGAGATGGCAGAGTGGTCGAATGCGCTGGTTTGCTAAACCGGTGAAGGGCTAATCGTCCTTCCACGGGTTCGAATCCCGTTCTCTCCGCCATTTCAAGTGCTTGATTTATACCCTGTAGACTTAGGGTTGCAGGAGGTTGGCGATACGGACACCTCCTTTTTTGTCCATTGGGAGTACTTTACAAATTTTGCAATGTTCCGGCCCGGTAATAAAGCGTTTTGCATTACCTTCCGCATCTGTTTTTCGAGCAAGACCCGATCGAGGTGAAATTTCGATGCACTCAAGCAGATCCTTACCGTTGTATCCGTGTTCATGAGAGCTAGTGAGAAGACCGTCGGGGTGGAGGAAGTTTACTATTCGCCCGTACCTTAAATGATATAGGTAAACTTTGCAAATAACGTCGCCGAGTCGAAACGAGCGTTTTTTTTCAAACTTTGATTTGTTCAAGAGTTTGCATCGATTTTCAGTTATACGAAAACGTTAGTAATGAGCGAAGTCTCCAAGACGGATCGGTTCAAGACTATGTGGATTTAGTTGAATGGGCTCAAAGGAGCGCCTGCGACCTTCCCTTA
>JABHOU010000337.1 GCA_018695085.1 Opitutia bacterium
ACAGACTTAGAAAAAGTTGTTAAAGATTCAAAACTTGGCGAGGTGCAACATTTGTACCGGTCAGAAGTCGGTTCCGGGGACAAGGGCGAATATTTGGTTCTCCAAACCGAAGCAAATGCCAGCAATGTTCTTGTTGCCCTAAACGAGGCTCATCCCAATGCCAACTTGGTTGAAGTCGGTTCGAATACAATTGGAGGATCGGTCAGTGAGCAAATACAACATGACGCCATCATCTCGGTATTGGTCGCACTTCTCGGAATACTCCTATACGTAGCGTTTCGCTTTGAAGTTGGTTATGCGGTGGGTGCCGTTATCGCAACGATTCACGATGTGTTGATGACTGTCGGTCTCTTTGTCCTTCTTGGTTATCTTTCAGATGGCAGCCTTTGCTCCGGCCAGTTCACCGCCCCAATGCTCGCTTCTATTCTGATGATCGTAGGTTACTCCATAAACGATACAATCGTCGTTTTCGATCGGATTCGAGAGGAGTTACTCATGAATCCAGTAACGAACCTGAGGAAAATCATTTTGATTGCAATCAATCGAGTGCTCACTCGCACCATCATAACTAGTGCCACCACCCTCATGGCTGCATTATCGCTATGGATTTTCGGTGCGGGAGTCATCCACGACTTTGCCTTCGTTTTCGTAATCGGCATTTTAACGGGCACGTTCTCTTCAATTTTCATCGCCAGCCCCATTTTCTACTGGTGGCACAAAGGCGACCGCAAGCATGTCGAGGAACGGGAATTCATTCCAAAGTACGACTGGCAAACTTCATCCAAGACTTGAGGCCTAAAAGCTTTTTTGGCCAAAGGTATATTCATGCGATGGGTTGAGGATTCCGTCTCCGAAGAAACTGCCGAGAGGCTTTCGAGATCTCTTGCGATCTCTCCTATTCTTTCTCGATTCCTCGTAGCTCGCGGATTTGCTGATCCGAGCTCAGTTCGCACTTTTCTAAAGCCTAGCTTAGGGGATTTGGCGAATCCTTTCGATCTTCCTTCGATGAAGGAAGCCGTTGATCGATTGATACAGTCTCTGAACAAGAAGGAATCAGTTCTTATCGTAGGCGACTACGACGTGGACGGCATTACTTCCACTGTTATGCTGAGCCGCGTTCTCACCGCATTGGGGAACGAACCCGCTCACATTACGCCAAAACGGAAGGAAGAGGGATACGGATTGACTTGCGCAGTGCTGGAGCGAGGCTTGCAGATGGGAGACATCGACCTAGTCGTGGCTCTCGATTGCGGAACGAATTCCTCCGAAGAGTACGCCTTTCTGAAATCCAAAGGGATAGATCTTCTGGTAGTCGATCATCACCAAGCGAAAGCAGACACACCTGACGGTGCCATACTCCTTAATCCACACCTTCACCAAGATGATGGCGAACCTTGGCGAAACCTTTGCACTGCGGGTCTCACCTTCAAACTTTCCCACGGATTGATAAAAAGTCTTAGAGAAAATGATCAAGAAACAGCAAAAGGAGTAAACCCTAAAGATTATCTCGCCTTAGCCTCGCTTGGCACTCTTGCGGACATGGTGCCTCTACAAGGTGAAAACCGTATCCTTGCCCGATATGGGTTGAAGCACCTAGGTCATCAACCGGGTTTCGGGCTAGAATCGTTAATTTCCGTTTCGGGGATTACCTCTAGCCCTTCGTTAGATGCAGAAGACGTTACCTTTCGCATAGCCCCGCGAATCAATGCGTGCGGCAGACTCAACATGCCGGAATTTGCGACGGAACTGTTATTGAGCGAAGACCCCGAGGCGTGCAAAACTCTCGCGAGCAAAATAGACGGCTTTAATATCGAACGGCGGGAAATAGAGTCTGAACTCACCGCCGAAGCAGTTGCCATGGCGGAGGAGAATTTCTCGGATGAACCTGCCGTGGTTGTTTTCGGGGAGGGAAACCACTGGAATCCCGGAGTTGTTGGCATCGTGGCAGGCAAACTGGCAAGCAGCCTTCAAAAACCTTGCATCGTTCTGGCCAAAGATGGAAGTGAATACAAAGGGTCGGGACGGAGTATCCCCGGGGTTGACATGGTCAGCACACTCTCTCACTGCAAGGAATTGCTCACGCACTGGGGAGGACATCCTGCAGCCGTAGGAATGAACTTGCCGCAAGAAAACTTAGTTCAATTTCAAGAAGCCTTCATTCTAGCAGTCACAGAGATAACGAAAGGCAATTTGCCCGAGCCTTTTCTCACCATCAATGCAACCATCAACCCCGAAGACCTCCGACCTGAACTACTGCTAGAAATAAACAACCTTGCGCCCTTTGGGCAAGAAAACCCTGAACCAACGCTTGCCTTGAGAGGCGTTCGGTTATCGGGACCGCCACGCCGAGTTGGTTCGGGCGATCATTTTCAGTTTTCAATATTTAATGGCGAGGAATCCATTTCAGGCATAGCTTGGCAGATGGGCGACAACCTGCCGCCCACTTCATATCCTCTCGACCTTGCCTTGCGTTTTCGCTGGAATCACTGGAACGGAAGGCGTCTGCCCCAAATGGTTCTGCGCGATTGGCGAAAAGCCGAAGAATAAACGCTTCTCGGTGCGTTTCTTCCTAGGGGTTGATTTGCTCCTCGAGAAAAGCAATCAATTCGTCTTCGGAAAGTCTTTGCTGCTTGGTCGTATCTCGATCCCTCAAAGTGATGCTACCATCGCCTTCGATCGTATCAAAGTCCACAGTTACTCCAAAGGGCGCACCT
>JABHOU010000452.1 GCA_018695085.1 Opitutia bacterium
CCTCTCTTGGCCAAAATTTCCACGTAAAACGACTCCAACTGTTCCTCTTCGGCCGCATCAATGAATTTTCCGATTTCAGCCACGTGAATGACTTTCGCCTGCTCAGCAGTCGGTCCGAATTTACAATCAAAGTCCCAAAAGTCGACCCCTTCCGGAAGCTCTTTTCTTCGCTCTCTCTTTAGGTATTTTTTAACATCGCCTCTCACTGCATCCACAAGCCTGGCGAATTTGATTTTGGGATGCACTAGATTGAAGGTCTTTTTCATAGTTTGCAAATACGAGCTTTCGAAAAGGTTGTTGCGCTCTTTTGCGCGACCTCTCCCTTGAATAGAGCGGGAGAAGATAATAATTACTACTCAAGTCCGTGGTTCGATGCGATAGTTTTCGTAGTAATCAATGAAGAGAAATCAGCTTATTTCGATTGACTCGATCCCAACAGAAGCGAGTTTCCTAGCATGAAAAATAAATCCGATTCAATTAGGGCAGGAATGAAGGCGTGGAGCCTCTGCGCAATAAGTTCGATTTTACTCGCATCGTCAGCTAACGCCGCCGAGGAGGCGCCTCAACCGGATCCGAAGGTATTCGAGGCCATCGGCATGATGTTCGCTCAAGGTTCGGGACTTTCACGCATGGAGTTTTCGAACAAGGAAATCGATTTAATTATTTCCGGAATTGTCAAAGGAATGAAGCTGAAAGAAGTTCCACCCGAAGTCGAAAGTCTCCAACCCAAAATAGAAGCAATCATGCGAGTGAAGATGGAGATTGCTCGCAAGGCCAAACAATCGGCAGGTGCAAAGGCGTCGACTGTAAACAAAGTTAAGGGAAAACAATTCCTTGCCGAGCTTCAACAAAAGGAAGGCGTATTGAAAGATCCTTCCGGATTCCTTTACGAAATCCTAAAGGAAGGAACGGGTCCTAATCCCACTATGGAAGACACGGTGCGACTCCACTACCACGGCACCTTGATTGATGGCACGGTGTTCGACAGTTCCGTGGAACGGCAGCGACCTGCAAGCTTTCCCATGCGGGGCGTCATCAAGGGATTCTCCGGTGGACTCACAAAAGTAAAAGTCGGAGGGAAAGTTCGCATTTACATCCCCAGCGAACTGGGATACGGCGACAACCCGCGACCCGGCGGCAAGATCAAGCCAGGGGATACGTTGATTTTCGAGTGCGAATTACTTGAAATCATGTGACACTCCGGTCGCGTTGCATTCACTGATTGTTTTACCAACGGGGAGAATGCCTTCGTCGGTCATCAAGGAGACCGGTCAATCGTCAGAAGAGCACTATTGATAAGACTCATCGCGGACCCGAAACGTTCGTCGACGTAATAGATCGCCCATTCCTCCTCATTCTCTTCGTTCATTTCCTTTGCCGGGTAACCCACAAGTTCAAGGAGCTGAAAAGCCAGCGGGTCGTAGTTGTCGACTTCGACCTGGTAAATCAGAGACGGCTGATCTTTTAATTTTTTGGATGAGTCGTCAGGCTGATTGATCTCGATCATCACCCGGTAAGGCATAGATGAATTCGTCTCACCGGGAAGAATGTAGTCGGCCGGATCAAAGGAACCGTTCTCGGTTGCCCCGGATACCGCATCCACGGTCTCGTTGAGATCAAGTCCCTTTTTCTCCGCTTCCTCCTTGGCTTGCTCCCACCCCTTGACCTTAAAGGCCCAGTAGGGAAGCATTCCCTTCGCATCCTCCGCTTCGGATGCATAGAGCGTTTTGATATGATAGAAGGATTGGTTCTCCAACCAAACGGCCAACCGAGGTGGATTCTCCAGAGAATAGGTGGAACCGGTTCGGATATCCAAAGACAATTTGTAGGAGGACGAGGGAACGTAGTCATATTTCATTCCCTCTTCAGTCATTTCAAAGCGGTCCAAAGCTGGCCCCAAATTTCCACTCAATCCGAGAACCGCCTTGATCGGGGGTGGCTGGATATAAAAAAGGGCTCCCAAAGCTATCGTAATCGCAATCACCAACCACACTACCCGATTTTTAAAGTACTTCTTCAGGGGCACGAAGTTGTTCGCGATATGCAAACCGATCACCGCAATGAAGATAAAACCCGTCAGGGCATGCAAGCCGATCACCTGAATCGAAAAGGGCTGAGCGAACGCCCAAACCCCCGACCCCGCCATCACGGCAAAAAGCAGAAGGTTGAATAGGGATACGAAACGACGTTTTTTCACACCACGGATTAGGCTTTGCCCGGTATGATCGCTCCATGCTTTTTCAACAACCCATGAATCTTTGCCAAGGGCACTTCCGACGGAGTCGTGTTTCCTTGAACCGCCAAGGTTGCCGCCGCGGCAGCGGCCTGCCCCATGCCCATACAGGAAGCCTGCACCCGCAAGCCCGAGTTGGCCAAGCGGTCACTGCTTACGCAACGCCCCGCCACGATCAAGTTACGGCTCCCTTTGGGAACCAAGGCTCCGAGAGGAATGGAGGGAACGGTTCCCCGCTTCAAGGGCTTGGGCCTGACCCCGGTCTTGGTGTGCAAATCCACGGGATAAAAGGCATGGGAAACGGCATCGTCAAAAAGCTTGCCCGAAGTGTAGTCCTGCACGGTGATCAAGGTCTCGCCCTTTATTCTGTAGCTCTCGCGAAATCCGGTTTCGGGTTGCAAATGCATCAAGCGCTTCTTGTCCTTGCGGACTTTTGCCAAAATCGACTGCCGACCTGTGAGGTTTGCCAAGGTCGCAGTGCGCGAATTAGTCGAGTCCGCCCCGTGCACGTACAAGCGGTGAAGTTGTTTACTAGCCGGGTCATGCGAACTACCCAACTGAAAAAGGTATGATCCGGGTTGCCGTTCCTCCTCCCGCAAGCGCTCGAAACCGAGCATACCGACAACCTCCGCTCCGCCCGTACAGTCTATGATCTGTTTGCACTTCACACGCCTTCTCGTTCCGAATCCGATACAGTCGACCTGCCAACCAGCATCCGTTTTGACGACCGCTTCGGGAAACTCGTAATAGGCGATTTCCACATCAGCGTCCCGGCATTTTTCCTCCGCCAAAATCGCATACACGAACTGATTCACGTGCACCTGGTTCATCCAGTGACTGCGAGGCACTTTCGCGAAATCGGGAAGTTTTCCACCATCCAGTTCCACACTCTCCTTGACCAGTTCCCAACCTATTCCGGCAATCACCTGCTTCCCCCAAGCATCGAACAAACCGGGGAAAGCAACGCCACCGGTAGTCGTCGCTCCGCCCAACTGAAAGTTCCTCTCGACCAAGAGAGTCTTGGCACCCGCCCTACCCGCTTGAATCGCGGCAATGGTTCCTGCCGTTCCGCCACCGACCACAAGCACGTCGACTTCATTCGTAACCTCGGGCTTGATGGTCGCCTCATCCGTTTTCGCCAC
>JABHOU010000181.1 GCA_018695085.1 Opitutia bacterium
CGCTTTTGTCAAAGCGAAATGAAGGTTCCGTTTTTTCTTTCTTCTATCCTCTAATTGCCGACTTATGAAGAATCTGCTATTTTTTGCCATCCTTGTCATCTTTCCTTTCTTCTATGCGCTTGGTGCGAGTACACCCAACATTGTCCTGATCTTGGCCGACGATATGGGCCCTGGTGAGCCCAGTCACGCAGGGGGAATTATACCCACCCCCACTTTGGACCGTATGGCCAAGGAAGGTATGCGATTCACCGATGCCCATACCACATCTGCGGTTTGCACCCCGACGCGCTACGGTATCCTTACCGGTCGTTACAATTGGCGCAGCAGGCTAAAGAGAGGGGTGCTGTTCAATGCCACCGACAAGGCCTTGATGGATCCCGAGCGTCTCAATCTCCCCAACTTTCTCCAAAAGGCTGGCTACCACACCGGTTGCGTGGGAAAGTGGCATCTCGGAGCCGACTTCGAGCGGGTCCCGAAAAACGCGAAACCCGACAAGAGCAAGCGAGGCGCCTCTTGGCAGGTTGACTATTCAAAGCCTTTTAAGAACGGCCCCGTGGACATTGGTTTCGACGAAGCCTTCTTCATTCTGTCTTCACTCGACATGGCGCCTTACCTATACCTTCGGAACAACAAAGCGATTTCCTTGCCTTCGGTGAACAAGGGGTTTCCGCACAACGAGTACAACAAGTACCAGCGCATCGGAGCCGCCGCGGCTGACTTCGAGGCCAGCGACTGCTTGGCCGACTGGGCATCCGAGTCGCGGGACTACGTCAAGCGCCGAGCCAAAGACAAAAAGAAGATGCCGTTCTTTCTCTACCTGCCTCTGACCTCCCCGCACACCCCGATCACTCCTGGGGCAAAGTTTAAGGGCAAGTATCCTCAGTACAGTTGGTACGCCGATTTCATGGCGGAGACCGACTGGGTTGTCGGCCAGGTGCTGAAGCAACTCAAGGAGTCGGGACTCGACGACGAGACCATGGTGATCTTTACCTCCGACAACGGCTTCGCCCCTTACGTCAAGATTCCCAAGATGATCGATGCGGGGTATCGACCCTCCGGTTCCTTTCGCGGGGCCAAGGCGACCATCTACGAAGGGGGCCATCGCGTACCCTTCTTGGTGCGTTGGCCGGGCAAAGTGAAGGCCGGTTCCGTCAACTCAACGACGATTTGCACCACCGATTTCTTCGCTACCTTCGCCGACTTGCTGGGCAAGGAAAAAGAGATTCCCGACAACGCGGCGGAGGACTCGTTCTCTTTTTTGTCTTGCCTGAATGGAGCTCAGGAACCGATTCGACCCTTCACCATTCATCATTCCATCTCTGGGGTTTTCGCAATCCGCAAGGGCGACTGGAAGTTGATTCTGAACAAAGGGGCCGGGGGAGGGTGGGCTGGATCTTGGGAAACCACGAAGACCACTGCCAAGTTCGTTCAATTGTACGACATGAAGGTAGACCCCGGAGAAACCAAGAATTTGGAGGAAGCTCACCCTGAGATCGTGAAAGAATTAGTCGATGATCTCGCCAGGGCCTTTCACGATGGGCGTACCTCGCAGGGAAAAACGCAAAGCAACGATGGGTGGCCCTTTCGCGATAATGGGATTCTTGCAAAGTTCCCCCAACTTAAGGAGAAGTGAGGTCTATCTTTTGCATATTCTTTTTCCCCGCTTTCTTGCTTGGGGGAGTTTTCGAGGACCAAGTCGTCCCCATTCTTGAGAGATCCTGCCTGAAGTGTCATGGAGGGGATAAGACCAAGGGGAAAGTAGACTTTTCGGAGATTCTCACTGAAGTTGATGCAGGGGATCATCTTGACCTCTGGGAGACGGTCCTCGAAGTTGTTGAACTGGGAGAGATGCCACCCGAGGATGAAAAACTTCTCTCTTCCGAAGAAAAGAAGAAAATTCGTGGCTGGCACGAGGAATTCATCAAGCTGCCGGTCGAGATTGCGATACCTGTATTTCGTCCCCGCAGGCTGTCTGCAAACGAATACAAAAATACGCTTCGTTCTCTTTTCGGATTTGACCTAGAGGTTGGCATTGCGAGGGCCGAGCAAACGGAATCCGGCGAGAAATCATTGGTGCTGAAAATTCTACCACCTGATCCCCCTGGGAAAAGTGGTTACTTCAATGACACTTACTCTACACCTTTGTCTTCTTCGCTGCTAGAGAACTACACTTACTTGGCAGGGGTTTCCCTGGATCGTCTCTTTTCAAAGAAGGGGAAGGAGTCCTTGTCTCGGATGATCGGGCAAAACGGGGACTGGGATGGAAAGATCACTCCTTCGCTGGCTGAGGAAATCGTTCGCTCCTTTCTGCCCCGGATTCTCCGGCGGACTGTTCCCGACGAAAGAATCAAAGCGGTTCTCGACCCGCTCAAGGGCAAGCAGGGCAAAGAGCTGGTCTCGGTCCTCATGTTCGAACTCAAGACGTTTTTGATCTCCCCGGAATTTCTCTACCGTGGATTTCTTGCCAAGCCCTCCGGAAAAAAAGGCAGGCAGGCAGTCGATCCTTTCGAGCTGGCCGAGCGCTTATCCTATTTTCTGTGGGAGGACATGCCGGACGACGAACTGTTCCAGTCAGCCCGAAATGGAGATTTGCAGGATAAAGCGGAAGTTGGCCGTCAAGTCGCAAGGATGCTTGCCGAACCCCGCGCCCGCAACCTTTCGGAGAGCTTTGGCGTTCAGTTGCTTGGCTTGTCATCCATTGACGATCAAATCAAGAACAACCCCATTCATTTGCATGCCATGCGTACCCAACCCCGCGATTTTCTCCATTACCTTTTTACTGAAGATCGACCGGTTATGGAACTTCTCGATTCCAATGTCACCTTCGTGAACCAGAGTACATCTGGTTTTTACGGAAATGACCGAAGACGCCTTGCCCCTTTTCATAAACCCAGGGGAATCGAGAGACAGCGCACTATGAATCAGCGTCTCGAAATCAAAGACGCTGAAGGGCGAGGTGGCATCCTTACCATGCCCAGCATTCTGAGCATGAACCATGGCCCAATCCTAAGAGGTACGTGGATGCTTCGTACTATTCTTGGGGTGAGACTTGGAGAACCGCCCGGGGACGTTCCTGCCATCAAGCCACCTCCTAGAGGTAAGAAAATGACTTTTCGCGAGAGGTTCGAGGCTCATCGTGAAAACGTGACTTGCGCGAGGTGTCATGAGAAGATCGATCCACTCGGTTTTGCTTTGGATGGTTACGATAAGAACGGCAGGTATCTCTTGGCATCTTACCACAAACGGGGAAACCAGCCCTCCATCGATACCTCGGGAAAATTGCCAAGCGGTGAGGAATTTAAGGATTTTGAAGGTCTCAAGCACATCCTAATAACAAAAAAGAGGGATCAGGTGATTCGCAACCTAACTTCCCAACTTCTTTCTTATGCCCTCTGTCGGAAACTCGGAAGGGGGGATCAATCTGTTGTCGAGGCAATCTCGCGTAAGGCAACCCTTGGCAATTTGACTTGGAAGGATCTGCTGATCGAGGTTGCAAACAGCGTCCCTTTTCGTGAAACTTTATTTAGTCAATCTGAAGCTAAATGAGCCGGAATTGGAAAATTGAGCGCAGGACCTTTCTCAGAGGAGCAGGGGCTCTTCTTCCTTTGCCATTCCTGAACCTGATGGAAGCCAATGCCCGCTCGGGCGACCTGTATGTGTCGGACCCGCCCTTGCGGTTCATGACTCTTTTCAAGCCCAATGGCGTGCATCCGCCCTCTTGGAACGTAAACGGCGGGAAGGAAAACGATTTCCGGATGTCTCCCTTGATGCAACCCTTTGCCAAGCACAAGGACGATCTTCTCATTTTGGACAACATGGGAGATTTCGGATTTTCCTCCCACAGCAACTCCACCCGGCGCTTTCTTTGCGGACACCATCAAAATTCCCGCTCCGCTTCGGTTGATCAACTGATTGCCGATCAAATTCAAGGCGACGCACCTCACCGCTCGCTCGAACTGACCACCGAGGGTCTGTTCGTTAACCAGATCGGATGCAGTTACATTTCCTATGACAAGAAGGGCGGTATGATGCCCCGGGATAGCGACCCACAGCTCATCTTCGACAAACTGTTCAGGAACCCCTTGAGCGACCCTGGCAAACGAGCTGAGATGGCCAGTCTGCTCGACCGGGTTTCCTCGGATGCCAAGGCTTTGCAAAGAAAGACCGGAGTCGAAGACGGCGATACCTTGGACGAATATTTCACCGCTTTACGCGAAACCGAGCTGAAACTCGAAAAGATGGGCCCGCTTGATCAAGGGCTCGAGTCCTCCAAGTTCGCTCGCTTGGCTCGACCGCTTGCTCCTTCCAATATGGACGAACAGGTTAACGCGATGCTCGACGTCATCTCTATGGCCCTTTGGACAGACTCCACCCGCTGCATTTCCTATATGCTCGGGAACAGTAATAGCCGGATGATTTTCGATTTTCTGGGCATCAAGAAGCAACACCATTACCTTTCTCACTTCTTCCGCAACTTCAGTAGAGAAAATATCGACTCTCTTCTAAAGATAAGTCTTTGGCACATGGAGAAATTCGATTATCTGCTCAACAAGCTAAAGTCCTACAAAGACCATAACGGGCGGCTTCTTGACCATTGCGTGGTCTTGTACGGATCCGGGATGGGGCATAGTGATAATCATACAGCCCAGCGTATTCCGGTCGTGCTTGCCGGCCAAGGCGGAGGGAAGCTCAAGACGGGGCGTTACCTCAGGTACTCGAAGAATCAGGAACTAGGCAGGTTGCACTTGTCCCTGCTTGATCTTTTCGGGGTTAAGCAGGAATCCTTTGCCAATGCCAAGCAACCCTTGCCCGGATTGGGCGGAGGGAAGTTCGACGAATTCGTTGAGCGACCCTATGAAAGCTGGGTCAAGGTCGATTCAGGTGTTATGACCGTACAGGGCAGGCTCCGCATGTCCGATAATTTGGACGAGGCTAAAGTCTTTTATATCGACGTCGAGGGTCGGAATTCCGTCCGCATGGAAATTGGTTTTGGTGACTTTCATTCGCGCAACGTCGCCTATCATGTGGGTACGCCCATCAAGCTGACCGGGAAAACCGTGGAAAAGGACGGACTTACGATCCTCAACAAGATCACGGGTCTTGAGTCCCTCTTTGGAAATAGCACGCCCGGCAAAGCGGGTGGCTGATTTTATTTGTCTTCTGCGCCGGAAAGCATCCCGTCACCCAGTTCCATTCTTTTCTTCCGCAAAGTAGCGAGTAGTCTTTGCTTCACCTTTTCAAGCTTCGGGTCCTTGATCAGGTCCTTGGTCTCGTGGGGATCCTCTTTGAGGTCGAACAACTGGTTGCGTCCGATCTTCGGATAGTGTACGAGCTTGTACCGATCGGTACGGACGAGACGCTGGGTCTCGATGTAGGCATTGAAGATCACCTCTTCCCCTCCTTTGCCCTCTCCCTTGACCAAAGGCAGGATGCTTGGGTAGTCGACGCTCTCGGGTACTTTCAATCCGGCCAGTTCGCAGGTCGTTGGGTACACGCTTTGCATGTAAATCTTTTTATCCACGGTTTTGCCCTTTGCGATTCCCGGACCCGAGATCATGAAAGGCATGCGGATGCTGTGCTCATAGGGGTTTTGTTTGCCCATCAAGCCGTGTTGCCCGACCGACAACCCATGGTCGGCCGTGAAGATTACGTAGGTGTTGTCCTCTTGACCACTTTTCTTCAGGGCCTTGAGGATGCGTCCGATCTCCTCGTCCATGTGGGTAATGATTGCGTAATATTCCGCACGATGAACCTGAACGACCTCTCTGGTCCGGGGGAAAGGAGCGAGAACTTCGTCGCGTATCTTGATCGCCCCGTTGTCAAAGGGATGTTCGGGCAGGTAGTTTTCGGGAATGGCAATCTTCTTTGAGGGATACATGTCGACGAACTTCTTGGGGGCTTGCCTCGGGTCGTGAGGCGCGTTGAAGGCGACGTACATGAAGAAGGGCTTGTCCGAACGCTTTTTCTTGCTCAGGAACTCGACCGCATTGTCTGCAAAGAGTTCCGAACTGTGCTTGTGCGCGGTGTATTCGTTTCCGACCTGGTTGAAACCGTCCTTTTTCACGATATCCCGGACGAAAGGAGCCCAATGACCGGTGAACTTTCGATCCCATGGTTTCCAATGGTTGTTTTGCGGGGTGGGCCGGTTGTAGCCTGGTTTTTTCGAGCCGCTCGGATCAAGGGTCTCGTACATCCCCTTGGCGATTCCCTTGGCTTGGCTGAATCCCTTGAGCACCGAGTGGTGGTTGTTGTGCCACTTACCCGTGAGGAAGGTGAGGTAACCTGCGTCGCGGAACACTTCCGGCCACAGCTTTACCTCGGTTGATCCTTCAACTGCAATAGCCCCGCGTGAGTTGGCCCACTTGTCTAGGTAGGGCTTGTTCTTGGGAGCACGAAACACGCTTTGACCGGTTATCAGCATGGTACGACTGGCCACGCAAACCGCACCTGACCAGGAACCCTGGTTGAAGCAATGGCTGAAAAGGACGCCCTGCTTGGCCAGGCGATCGAGGTTAGGAGTCTTGATCTCCGGGTTGTTTACTCCCCCGATGGAACGAGGTGCCTGATCGTCAGCTATGATAAACAGGACATTAGGTTTTTGAGCCGCTACGGTCAAAGGGGCCAAGATGAGAAGGACTCTGAATAATTTTTTCATGCAAACCTTTTTACAAGCCGAGTGATTATTTTCGGAAAAGAGGAATTAGGTGATCGAGCACGGCCTCCAAGGGCGCCCCGATTTTACCTTTGTTGTGGGAGGTCGCGATCATGACTAGATTGAGCTTAGGAAAGATGGACATGTATTGTCCCCCCGCTCCGATACCGCTGATGAAGTTCACCTTGTTGTCCGTGGATCTTTTCTTTCGGTTGTGGAAGTAGTAAAAATAACCTTCCCCTTTGCGAGTGTTCATGACCTCCTCGACGTATTCGGCCGAGAGCAATTGTTCCCCATTGTATTTACCTCCTTGGGCGATGGCGGTTCCAATCTTTAGAAGTGATCTCGAAGTGAAGCTGCTCCCAGCTCCGCACTTAGGGATTCCACAACCTTGGTTATCCCAGCAATAGATTGCTCCGAACTTTTTCGCCACTTCCTTGGCGAAGAATTCCTGGGCGGAGCCCTTGGCCTTCAAGTCGATGATCATCATGATCAAGGAAGGATCCGTTCCGGTGTATTTGTAGGTCTTGGCACCAGGTTTGATCGGAACCGTGTTCTCGAACAACTTTTGGAAGTGTTTTTGCCGATGGTACTTGTCGCCGAGGGAAAAGGCATAGGTTTTGGTGGGGAATCGAAGACCTGATTTCATGAAGAGGGCATTACGCAAGGTGATCGTCTCCACCCCCGGTTTTATCTTGGCGCGGTCAATCCCAGGCAGGAAGTTGATCACCGGGTTGTCCAAGTCCTTCATGCTCAGTAGCCCCAACTGGATGGCCCGGGCCAAGGTGATGGAGGTCATTGTCTTGGTTACCGACATGGCATAGTGTGGTCCATCCACGCGCCCACGCCGGTTATACATTTCGAAGATCAGTTTCCCGTCCTTCCAGAGCAGGAGGCTATCCAAGTTGGCGAACTTACCCGCTTGGTCGTTCTTCACCAAGTCTTGGATCGCCTCTTTGGCTCCATGAGCATCCAGGCGACCCACCTCCAGGCCGTCCCCGATGTCCTCGGGTGCTGCGCTGACGTAGGGTTGAGGCAGATGGGGAAGCTTTTTCTGTTCCTGGAAAGTTTGCTTCGTCGGATCAACCCCCTTGGCAAGTCGAGGTAAGTCGTTAGCGGCAAGCGAGTCGATCCAAAGCAGGGCAACCAGCAACAGGACGCCGAGGACACTCCGTTTGTTCACGGTAAGAATATGACCATCTCCAAACGGAGAAATCCTTTGGTGGCAGAACTACCAGTCGTCGGTGCGGAATGGAAGTGCGGGTATGCCGTCTTTGTTGTAGAGGTTGGCGTTGGCGGGATTCATGGTAAACCCGTAGCGTACGGCCACCGGCTTTTTTACTTCCTTGGAACTCACGACTACGGTATCCCCATCGATTGCGGCATCTGCCCAAACCCATTTCTTGTCTTCGCCTGCGATTGAGAAATGTTCCAGTTTACCACCCTTCACTTCTGCAGTAGGTTCAAGTTTGGTCTTCTTGCCGACCATCAGACCCTTGCCCACGTGGTCGAAAGAGAGATGAACCTTACCGCCTTTGATTTTGTGTCCTTTGTAGAGGGGTCCGGTCGGAACGAGCTCTTTCTTACCGTAAGTTTGGTGAAGGGCCCATTGAGCGAGGCGTCCACCGACGTCCTGCTTGTTGCGCGGGTGAATGTCATTGGGGTTGTGAGCATCCGCTAGGTCGATGGCTACCGCCATACCGGTGTGCCGAATGTCAAGAGCCTTGGTCTGGGCTTCACGAATCTTTGCCCAACCATCTCCACCTGCGGGATTGGAGAATTCCTTCTTGGGATCTTGGACAACTCTTACGTTGGGCTTGCGAAAATTGGCCAACTGCACCCAGTAGAATCCCAGTTCGTCATTCTGAAAAACCTTTCTCCATCCGTTTACCAAGGCATGCTTCTTGTGATAATAGGACATGTGCTCCCCACCGTTTGATTCGCCTTGGTACCAAATGGCACCGCGCATTGCGAATGGAGCGAGCGGATGAACCATCTGGTTGTAGATGGCGGAGGGCGAACCGCCGCCTACCTTGGTGTCAGCCTTGTAAGATTTGACCTTTTCGGCTTCCTTGGACAATTCGGAAACCGACTCGAATCCGTCCAAGGTGGTCCATGGTTCGATGCGGGTTCCTCCCCAATTCGATCCGATCAAGCCGACGGGCACGTCCAGTTCCTGCAGCAAGCGTCGTCCGAAGTAGTAGCCCACGGCACTGAAGTTCGAAGAGGTATCCGGGTTGCAAACCTTCCAATCGCTCGGGATGGCCAGACGTTCCTGAGGTTTTGGGTGAACCTTATGTCCGGGGACATTGAAAAGGCGGATGACCGGGTGGTTGGACGCGGCAATTTCCTCTTTTGCGTTCATGGATGACCGAATGGACCATTCCATGTTGGATTGACCCGAGCAAATCCAGACTTCGCCCACGAGAATATTTTCGAGGATGATCTTGTTGCTTCCCTCGATTGTCATTTTCGCGGGCGCCTCCTTGGCTTTGAGGGCGGAGAGCTTGACCATCCACTTGCCGTTTTCGTTGGCCTTTGTTGTTTTGCTTTGTCCTGCGAAAGATACCGTTACTTTCTCTCCCTTGTCCGCCCATCCCCAAATCGGTACTGGCATGTCGCGTTGGAGAACCATGTCATTGCCAATTATATTCGGGAGTTTGACCTCGGCGGAAACATTTGCCGCAAACATGGAGGCAGCACCTAGAATAAGTTGGGTGAAAAATGGACGCGAAGTATAGATTTTCATTAGTTGGATATGGTGTGATTTGAATAAACGAATCGTTGAGTCGCACATAGTTGCCAGTTAGGATCAAACTTAAAATCACGGAATTTCAAAAGTTTTTCGGCATCCCTAAACCTACATGCTACCAGCAATGTAAATAAAAGACCCATTAGGTTTACGAATATATTTTACTTGGGCAATAAAACCTTGGAAAAGCTTTTAATGAATTTCATTTTTTCCCTGTTACCCGTTTTCTTTTTTTGTTTATCGCTTTCGGCCATGCTCCGTCCCAATGTAATAGTTGTTCTGGTCGACGATATGGGTTACTCGGACCTTGGGGCTTTCGGGGGGGAGGTCAAGACCCCTCACCTCGACCGGTTGGCCGCCAATGGCCTGCGCTTTACCCAGAACTACAATTCTGCGCGATGCTGTCCTTCCCGAGCCTCCTTGATGACGGGCTTGTATTCCCACCAAGCCGGCATCGCCAACTTCACGGGCCGGGATTCGACCGACCGCTTGGGCCCGGCCTACCTGGGCAAGCTGAACAAGCAATGCATGACTCTGGCCGAGGTGCTCAAGTCTTCGGGTTACGGTACCTACGGGGTAGGGAAGTGGCACGTCGGGCATGAGGAAAAACCGACTGATCGCGGGTTCGACGAGTACTATGGCTATATCCGTGGGCACAGCACGAGCCAGTGGAAGGTGGGCAACTACATGCGCTTGCCGGAGGGCAAGAAGCCCGAACTGGAGTTCGATGCAGATGATTTTTACGCGACAGATGCCTTTAACGACTATGCGGTCGAGTTTCTCGAGCAGGCTCAGAAAAAAAACGAGCCCTTTTTCCTCTACCTGGCGCACTCCTCTCCGCACTTCCCCCTTCACGCCCCGGCCAAAACTCGCGACGCTTACCTCGATACTTACCGCAAGGGCTGGGACGTTTTGAGAAAGGAACGCTTTGCCCGGCAACGCAGTTCCGGCCTAGTCACTGATTCATGGAAATTTACCGGACTCTCCGAGGTCCCTGTCGACCGCGATGACATCACGAACGAGTTTGCCGGCAAAACGAATCCCGACTGGAAAGACGTTGAGCAAAAACGGCAGGAGGATTTGGTTTATCGGATGGCGACCTTCGCCGCCATGATCGATCACGTCGACCAGGGGATTGGCAAGATTCTTTCATCACTTGAAAAGGCGGGAGATCTAGAGAATACCCTTATTCTCTTTACCAGCGATAATGGGGCTTGTTACGAATGGGGGCCGTTTGGATTCGATCAGTCCAGCCGAAAGGGATTTACCCGACTGCACGAGGGAGACGAACTGAAAGGCGTGGGCGGTCCGGGTACCTACCATTCGGTGGGGAGCGCATGGTCCTGCCTGAGCAACACCCCTTTGCGCATGTACAAGCACTTCAATCACGAGGGGGGTAATTGCAGTCCCCTGCTTGCTCATTGGCCCAAGGGGATAAGCACGCCCGATCGCTGGGTGCGTTCTCCCATTCACTTGATCGACGTCATGCCTACCTTGCTTGAGGTGGGTGGAGCCGACTACCCGAAGAAATTCAAGAACGAGAAACTCATTCCGGTCGAGGGCAGGAGTCTGGTTCCCTTTTTCAAGGGAGCGGGCAAAGCGAGCGAACGGGTGCTTTGTTTCGATCACTTCGATTCCAGCGCCATCCGCAAGGGGGATTGGAAACTGGTGCGCGGGAACAACCGTTACAAGAACAGAACATGGGAACTATACAACCTGGCCGAGGACCGCTGCGAGACGAACAACCTGATCGAGTCTCATGCGGAGAAGGCCAAGGAACTGGAGGCCGAGTGGTTGGCTTGGGCAAAGCGGGTAAAGGTCAACCCCTACTACTCGCATGCTCAGACAAACCCGGCCAAGGTAAGGAAGAAACTAAGGAAGGATGCCCAGGGGGTTTATCTTCTCAAGCATGGGGACCAGGTGGCCCGTGAGCACGCCCCCCAATTTGCGAATAAGTCCATTGAGATCAAACTGTCCGTCACGAGGGGAAGGGAAAAGGGCGGTGTTCTAATTTCCCATGGTGGAAGCCGTAGTGGTTATTCCCTTTACCTAGAGGATGGAAAACCGGTTTTTTCCTGCCGTTTGGGAGGTGCCTTGCACACCTTCCAGTCAACCAAGGCCTTGCCCGAGGGACAGGCCTCCTTGTACGCCGCGCTCTTGCCCGATGGGAAAGTATCCTTGATAATGGAGAACGAAGTAGTGGCCGAGGGAAAGCTCCCGGGCCTGTTCAATACCCATCCTCAGGATCCCCTTGAGATCGGGAACGATTCCCAGTCAACGGTGGCAAGCTATTCATCAAACCCCCGTTTCAAGGGGAAAGTCAATGAGGCCAAGCTCAAGCTCCAATAGGTTTTCAACCTTATCCAACCCAAATCAAAATGAACCATATAATACCCGTCTTCCTAAGTCTACTTCTTGCCCTTGCTCTGCCTGCAAAGAACGAAAAGGCAAATCCGACCTTTGGCAAGCAAGTCAGCGAGAGTGGAATTCGGCATTCCTTTCTGATCTGTGGCAATCCGACTGCCCTGGTGAACGAGAAGAACGAAATCGTCTGGCAAACAAAGGGCTATGGACGGGACGGCTTTGTCCTGAAGTCGGGTAACGTTTTGGTCTCCATCGGTAACGTGGCCAAGGAGATTACCCGGGAAGGGAAAGTCGTCTGGAGCTACAAACTGAGCAAGGAAAATAAGGAACTCGGTTCCTCCGTCCGTCTTGACAATGGGAACACCCTGATCGTGGAAAGGGGGGTGAAGCCTCAGCTCCTGGAAGTGCGCAAGGACGGTTCCGTCGCGGTGACCGTTCCGCTCAAGCCAGAGACCAAGAATGGTCACATGCAGACCCGGATGGCCCGCAAGCTTCCCAACGGAAATTATATCGTTCCTCACCTGCTCGCTTTTGCGGTCAAGGAATACAAACCGGATGGGACGGTCGTACGGACGATCAGGACCGACCTCGAGGAGTTGGGCGGACGCAAGGCGAGAAACTGGCCTTTTACCGCTATTCAACTCAAAGGGGGAAACCTTTTGGTCAACCTGACCAACGGGAACAAGACGGTGGAATTCGACCCCTCTGGCAAGGTTGCTTGGCGGGTGGATAATTCGCATGTCGATGGTCGCTTTGCCGATCCATGCGGTGGACAGCGTCTGGCCAATGGAAATACCCTGATTTGCAGCTACGGCCAAAGAAAGGGAGACATGCCCAAGCTTTTCGAGGTCACCTGGGACAAGAAGGTCGTTTGGGAATATTTCAACCCCGTGGTCCGGGCCCATGAGGTTCACGTCATTTCGACAAACGGCAAGCCCGAGGGTTTTCTCAAGTAAAGCTGTCTATTTCCCTTTTCATGAAGAAATCATTGCTGCTCTTGTGCACCTTGGTTTCTTGTCTGGGCTTGTATGCACAGGACATCACGGTGGAGGGCTTGATCATCCCCCGGGACAACGAAGGGATGTATGTCCGTAACCCGGATGGCCAGTTTGAAATCGAATGGAGCAAGGAGACCAAGGTTGCCCTGGAGGTAAATACGGGCCTCTTCAAGGGGCTCAAGGGAAACGTTCTTCATTACCAGGTTCAGGCATCCAGGGAAGTCATCCGTTTCACCCTCCCCAAAGGATCGGTTACGGGTATCGTTGGGGTCAGAAGCAAAGGCCAACTGGAAAAGAGATTGAAAGAGGCCCATGAGGAGAACTGGATCGGGGAACATGGCCTGCGCTTGTTCTTCGGTGAAAGCCGGCCCCAGCAAATCGCCTCGCCGGACGATCTGCGTTTCATCGGACTTTGGGACTCGGCCTCCAAGCCGCGTGCTTTGACCATCAAGGGCAAAAAATATGAATGCTCGCTCAAGAAGGGCGGGCAAACTAAGGCCTTGCTCTTCAACGTACTGGAAACCAAGGACTGCAAGCCCTTCGTCAACCGGGCCCGCGTCGTGGGCCAGAGAAAAGGGGACGTGATTCATGCCAAGGAGATTCATCTTCAACCAATAGGTGACCAAGCCGCGCTCGATGACCCCAAGCTCCCGCGCTACCTTTTTATCGGCGACTCCATTTCGGGGAACTACGACAAGGGTCTGCGGGAATTCCTCGCGGGCAAGTTCAACCTGCACCACCCGCCAACCAATTGCGGACCTTCGGCAAAGGGTCGGTCCAGCATCTTGGAGTGGTTGGGGGCGTACCGTCAACCCGGTCGCCACTGGGACGTCATCAGTTTCAATCATGGTCATTGGGACAGCAAAAACGACAAAGCCAGCTATCAGGAGAACCTCGAAAAGATCATCACCGAACTCAAGAAGACCAAGGCCAAGCTGATCTGGGTGACCACCTGTCCCGTGCCCAACGGATTTCCGCCCGCCGCCGACTTGATCAAAGAAGGCAGGTCTCCGGGCCGGACGGCAGGGGTAATGGAGAAATTTCTCAACCCTTGGGCCCTCGAGGTCGTGAAGAAACATCCCGAGATCTCCATTTGCGATCAATGGCAGTTCGTCAAGGACAACGAGGATGGCATCTACAAGGAATTTTGGGCCGGCAAGGACGTTCATTTCAATGCCAACCCGGCTGACAAGCTTGGAGAGTTCCTCGGTAAGCACGTTCTCCAGGTGACGAGGAACCGTTAGCTTTTCGGGCAGCAAAATTTCCAGGGTTTCGGTTTGACCGAACCTAGACTTGGAGCGAGCTTAAGTTTCAGCAAAGTATATCATGTGCACCGTATTCGTAAAAAACACCTCCAAAGGGATGGTGGCTGCCCGTAACCATTCCTGGACTCAGCCGGGTGGGAACGTGCATTTTGTTCCTCCAAAAAGGATCTACGGAAAGATGGCCAACGCCATGTACCTCATGGACCAGTGGGGGCAGGACCGTCCTTTCGAAGGGATCAACGAGCACGGTGTCTTCATCGGCGCCGCTGGTTTTCCCGATGATTTGAGCCCTCTCGGAAAACAAAAGCGTCAACCGCATGGAATGGATTTTTGCGGAATCATCCGTTTCGTCCTCGAACGGGCCAAATCGACCGCCGAGGCCCTGGAAATCTTTCGCTCGATCCCCATCTCCTACGATTTGGATGGCGAGCCAGGCACGGTGGGGTACAACGTGCGCAATCATTTTCTTATCGCCGATCCAACTGGCCACGCCGTGAACTGGGCGGACGAGAAGAACTGTTTTACGAGGCGCCTGTCGGCGGGGAAGGGCTTCCATATCACCAATTTCCCCCTCTCCTTCAAGGCCGCCGACTGCAACCGTCACCCTATCCTCAAGAAAGGAATGGCCGACGTTCGGGGTCCGGCTTCCGCGATGAAGCTTCTGGAAAAGTCTCAACAAACCATCACGCTCTGGTCTTGTGTCTACGACTTGAAGCGCCTGACCATGGAACTTTGCATCGACTTGGATTTCTCGTTCCGCTTCCGTTTCGACTTCAGGGAAAAGATAGGGGAGGGGGAGCGGCATATAGGCTTCGGGGAATTACGGCTTTGGGAAGGGTATGGTCATCCTCGGGAAAAGGAATTCTCCCTTCCGAAAAAGATCTACCACACGGCCGAACAATTAGCTGCCAAAGACTAGTCCGACTAAAGTTTTTCGAGCTACCTTTATTATCCTCTTAGTAATGGGGAGACACCAACGCACAGATTTCAGTTAAGTATTCCTTGTCGATTGCATCGAAACAATTTATTGTATTCGAATCGACGTCCAACACGGCCCGAACTCTGCTTTTTAGATCTCTAACAGGCAGAACAATCTCGGATTTAGTTTCGCTCGAGCACGCGATATGATGCGGGATCGCCGATACGTCGTTTTCAATTTGGATTGCGTTCTCCCTAACGCATTTTCCGCAAACGCCTTTATCTAAATTTATTGTCAAACACCCGTGCGTTCCTTGATAGGGACCCACTTTGAGCGTGGTCTTGTCCACTAGCCTGTAGAAACCGACCCAAATGAAAGGTTCGAATGCATGGTATAATTCGCAAGAAATGGTCGACATCACGGATACGAGATCGAATTCGTTTTCGGTCAAGGATCTTATGGTTTGAAGACCTACTTGGTATTTCTCTTTCTTCATCTAGTTCTATTTTACTTAATCCTCACAGGATCTAATGATCCTACACTCTATTGGTGCGGTATTGAGATGGAGTGATGCCCTCCACCCTCAAAAACACTTTGTAGAAATGGTCGGCATTGCGGAAGCCCAAGTCGATGGCGAGGGCTTTGAAGGAATCGTCGGTCTCGACCAACAGACGCTTGGCTCGTTCGATTCGCAAGCGAGAGATTTCATCAGCAATGCTACGATCGAGAGATTCGCGAAATTTTCGTTCCAAAGTACGTCTAGTTATTGATACGGCAGTTGCCACGTCCTTCACTTGAATTCTTTCTTGTCCGTTTTCCGAGATGAATCGAAGAGCATGAGCGACTATGGGATCTTCGGCTGCCAAAACGTCCGTCGATTGGCGAGCGAGCAATCCCTTGGGAGGTGAATATTCAACCGTCTGCGACGTATCCTTTCCATTCATCGTCTCATCAAGTTTTGCCGCGGCTCGAAAACCGATCCGCTCGAAGTCCAAATCGATGCTGGTCAGGGCGGGGTAGGGGGATGCGCAGATTGCGGGCTCGTTGGAGGTTCCGACGATTGCGATGTCTTGGGGTACTTGTAAACCTTTTGCTCGGCAGGTTTCGATCAGATGTCTGCAGAACAGGTCGTTACTTACGAGAATTCCGAACGGGGGTTCCAAGGAATCCACCCATTTCTCGAGTCCCTCGAGGAATCTTTCCCAGCCAAGGGCTTCCCCTCCCAAGCCCGTTCTTTGGAAACGGTAGGTCGTGAAGCGAAAGCCCAGTGGTCTCAAGATTTTCCTGAAACCTTCAACTTGTATTCGGGTATCCTTTTCACGAAGGAATCCCATATATCCGAATCGCCGAAAACCTCGACCGACCAAGTGCTGGGCTGCCATCTTGCCGGATGTCTCGAAGTCAGCCAGAACGCTTGATACGTTTTTCGCCGGAGAATTGAGCCATACGTTGACTGCCGGGATCTTGATCTTGTGAGCAGCCTGAGCCAAAGGTTCGGTAATGCGTCCCAGAATGCCATCAAAGGGAGTTGCCCCCGGCTTGGGTTTCAGTACGCGAACTGCGCTTGGTATGGTTACGCAATCCCATCCTGCCTTGTCCGCATACCTATGAACCCCGGCATAAGTCTCCAGATGGCGTTTGTGACCCCATTCCATCTCCAAGCATAGGGCGACTCTCTTGGTGGCATTTCGGGTTTTCAGTGACATATCTTTTTATCTTTTGCGGAAATCGTTTGTTCGCGTCAATTCAGGATGACGCAATAACGCGAATGATTTTCGCTAAAAGCATCCGAAATCAACTTGCTGAAACGAATTGCCACCGTTAGTGATAACTCTCATTGATGTCTACCCTTTCCTCCAAGTACGACGTTGCAATCATCGGAGCCGGCCATAACGGATTGATCTCCGCTTGTTACTTGTCCAAGGTCGGATTGTCGGTCTTGGTGCTTGAACGAAATGCGAAACTGGGTGGCGCCACTCGCTCTTCTCAAGTTTTTGCAGGAATGGAAGCACGCTTATCGGTCTATTCCTATCTGGTCAGCCTGCTCCCTCAAAAAATCGTGGACGAACTCGGTCTGGAGATCGAACTGCTTCCCCGACGGACAGCTTCCTACACCCCAACTCTTCAAGACGGAATCC
>JABHOU010000429.1 GCA_018695085.1 Opitutia bacterium
ATCATGATCTATTTGCAGGGAGGTCCAAGTCATTTGGACTTATGGGATCCCAAGCCCGATGCACCGGACAATGTGCGAAGCATCTTCAAACCTATCCCTACCAAGATTCCCGGAGTTAACTTTACGGAGCTTATGCCCAAGCTTGCCCAAGTGAACGACAAGTTCACAATGATGCGGGCGGTAAGCTATACTCCCAAGGGGCTCTTCAACCACACGGCCGCCATCTACCAAATGATGACCGGCTACACTACGGACAAGGTTAGTCCTTCGGGGCAATTGGAGCCGCCAAGTCCCAAGGACTTTCCTAATTTTGGTTCTAACATCATTCGTTTCAAGCCACCCACGGAACCCATGCTTCCCTTCGTTATGCTCCCTCGTCCGCTGCAGGAAAGCGGTGTGGTAGGCAAGGGTGGAGACGCAGGCTTTCTTGGCAAGGCATACGATCCATATACTCTTTATCCGACTGGCGGTGATATGGACATGAACAAGATGGACAAGATTCGGGTCGATGACCTTGAGATGCGTCCTGATATGTTTGGCGTACGGTTGCATCGTAGAGCTCGCCTTCGCACTGCGATTAACGACGCCATGCCGGTGATCGACAAGGCTGTCTCGCAATATAATTTGAACGAGCATTACGGTAGAGCTCTCAGTCTGGTTGCCTCGGGGCGTGCCCGAGAAGCTTTCAATATTGCTCAGGAAACTGAGCCCACGAGAGAAATGTACGGGCGAAACACCTTTGGCCAAAGCTGTCTTTTGGCACGTCGCTTAGTTGAAGCAGGAACTCGTGTGGTTGAGGTTATTTGGCCCAAGGTCGCCAATTCCGATAATCACTCATGGGATGTCCACAAGGGCTTGCCCAAGCGGATGAAAGATCAATCAGCTCCTATGCTCGATGCCGGGCTTTCAGGACTCATCGCGGATCTTGATGAGCGCGGTATCCTTGACGAGACCCTCGTCGTCTGCGTTGGTGAGTTCGGACGTAGTCCGCAAATGGGTATCAGCACATCCGGCAATGGCAACAGCGCGGACGGACGTGATCACTGGCCATACTGTTACACGGGAGTTGTCGCCGGAGCCGGAATCAAACGCGGTTACGTACACGGTGAATCAGATAAGACCGGTTCAGCTCCCATCGAGAAACCAGTTCATCCCCGAGAACTTCTCGCCTCAATCTATCATTCCTTCGGTATTAACCCCGAGACAATCGTCTATAACCACCTCAACCAACCCCGCGAACTCGTTAAGGCCCAAGCCGTTTCTGAATTGTTCGCCTAACGGTTCTCGAAAGTTTTTCTTCGCAAGGCCTCGGATTTGTCCGAGGTTTTGCGTGTCGGGACATTAGCTGACTGTGCAATCCCTCTTTCATTCTTTGCCTCCTCGCTTTCTAGCGTTTATTTTGAGCGTTGGTTCTGTATGGTGTTTGGCATCGTGCGGAGGCGGCGCTTATAGGCAAAACGCCGACAAGGACGTAAAAGCTTTGCTGCATGACATTCCCGGTTTCGGGATCGAGGCGAACGAATCCTCGCGATTGCATAATCCTTCCAAAAATGATTTCCCCGGGGTTCCTCCAGATGATCCTGCCGCCCATGCCGTGGCCGTAGCTGTCTTTGGTAAAGATATTTCGCCCGAAGCCAATTCCACGGCTAAACTGGAGAACGATACTTGGCGCAACTGGTTGCCCATGGACGAGGATGGTCGGGTTAATCTGGATTTGCCGTCTGCAGTAAAACTTGCCCTTACTCATTCCCCCGATTTCCAACGAGAAAAAGAAGACCTTTACCTTTCCGCTTTGGATGTAACCTACGAACGTTTTCGCCTATCTCCCAAACCTTTTGCCGATGGAACTACGAATCTTGAGAGTTCAGGTAACGGTGAGGACGTGGATGGAGTGTCATCCGTTCGCTCCGGTTTTCGTGGTGTTGCGGGGGCGGGCACGTCTTGGGTGGCCTCTGTTGCAAGTAAACTGACTTTTGATCTTTCCAAGGGTTCGACGAGCTTTGGCGGATCCCTTGCCAATCTTACCCTCAGTCAGCCCCTCCTTCGAGGTGCCGGCAAACGGATATTTCGTGAGCGACTCTCGCAAACGGAGCGTAACCTTTTAGTTAATGCTCGGCGGATGGAACAATTTAGGCAGGGATTCTTTCTAGAAGTGGTGACTGGCGGGAACCCCGTCACGGGACCGACGCGAGGTGGC
>JABHOU010000430.1 GCA_018695085.1 Opitutia bacterium
CCATCGAGGGCTTGCCGTGGCACTTGATCGCTCCGTCTTTTACCGAAATGCTATCCGGGTTCCATTTGTCGACTTTCCAGTCGGTCAGGTCCTTGCCGTTGAACAAGAGTTTCCAACCATCCGCTTTTTCGGATTTGGACAGGGCGTTGTCGCCAGCCGTTACGACGGTAGCGGAACATAAAAGGGCGAGAAGAACGATAGGGAATGAATTTTTTTCATCCGAAACGGTTATTCCAACTATCATTGAAAAGCAACCGTCCTATTGGGGATTCCCCATTTTCAATAAGGAAGGGTTCTTTCGAAATTCTATTCTCTTTTAACTACTCTGGTAATTGTTTACCTTGAAGTGATGTTTTTTGGAAACAATTCGGGTTCCCATGTCATTACTATTGATGACTAATCAGGAAAAAGGAAGTGAAGGACCAAGCCGCACCGAAGAAGTTCAGTTGCTCTTTGTACGCCATGAGAATTCCATTCGGGCATTCATTCGGGCGTTGCAACCTTCGTTGTCCGATGCCGACGATGTCCTGCAGGAGACTTTTTTGACCGTTTCGCGAAAGGCATCCAGTTTTGAAATCGGGACGAATTTTACGGCGTGGGCGTGCGGGATTGCCCGGCTAAAGGTACTGGAGAATTTCCGTCAGACTAAACGGGCCAATGTGCTTAGCGAAAAGGCGATCATTGCTTTGACCGAGGATGTCCCATCACCGGAGAGCTTTAAAGAAAGAGAACAGGCATTGGAAAAGTGCATTGCCAAACTACCATCTAAACTGAGGGATCTTCTCTGGAGAAGATATTCCCGCAGGCAAACCTCAGATGAAATGGCCGAGGCTTTGGATATGACTTCAAACGCAGTGCGGGTGGCTCTCTCCAAAGCGCGCGTAGGTTTGCGTGACTGTATCAATTTACAACTCAAGGAAACAAAAGGGATATGAAAAAGGATAAGAACACAAGCGACCTGGACGACCTGCTGAACAAGTATTTGGAGGGAAGCCTGACCGAGGAGGAGGCTCTGGCCTTGAGCAATCGAATCGAGCAATCCAGTGAGGTCAGGGAACGCTATTGGGAATTGGCGTCGATCCATGGAATGGTCGAACAAACCATGCAGACTGCTTCTCTCCAAGCCACCACTGGCAGAGAATCCGCAGAACCGGAAAGAATACCAAGAGTTCCCGAGTTGTCACGGATCAAGACCGGAATTGCAGGGCTGGCAATCGGTGTTTTCAGTGCTTCGGTGGTTTGGGCTTTCAATCTTCCGCAGGATAAAAAATCAAATCAGGAAGTTCGTGAGATTGTTACCGAAAGTTTCGAAGACCCCGACACGGGTTTCAAAGGCAGGTTTCCCTCGGAAGCTGGTAAATGGTTTGGGGAGATATCTTCGATTTCAGAAGACGAAATGATCTCATCCGCAAGCGGAGTCAGGGTCGCTAAATTCGGGGATAACCCCAAAGCGAAGTTTACTTACGCCCGCTACCTGATCGATTTGGACGAATATGCAAAGCCCGGACAAAATCAGTCCAGGTCAGTCCGGGTAGAGGCTTCGTTCTTTGCATCAAATCCGGACGAGTCATCGGTCTTTCAGATTCGCCTGGCCGCATTCAGTCAGGAACCCCAAGATGTTCGGCCCATTTGGAATGATCAGGAAGTTCTCTTTGATCAAGTCCTTCAGCACGTCGGTAGAAACCACATCACAACGCTCGGACAAAAGGCAGATTGGCAGAGGTTGGAAGCTTCCATTGAGATTCCTCCCGGAACCCGAATCCTGGTAATTTCATTGGGAGCCGGCATGGTCGATCCGAACGCTGACCAATCAAATCATTACCTGGATGATATCCGAGTTTCCTTAGTTGATAGCCCTCGGGCCATCTATGCTAAAAGTGCTCAATAAACCTTAAACCTGTAACTCAACAACCCATTACTATCCAAATGAAGCCCTTTTTACTATTATTTGCTATCTCGGCCATATTTGCTTCTGAATCCGTTGCTGAGAAACCCGTTCATCTCTTTGTCCTATCCGGGCAATCGAATATGGCGGGCATGGACCCGGAGACCGGGTTCATGACGGACGCCAAGAAACTTTTTAAGGATGAAAAGGTCGTTTATATCAAGGTGGCAAAAGGCGGTCAGCCCATATGCAGATGGCTCGAAGAATGGCACGATATTGCCCAAAATAATGGACTTGATGAGAATCACATAAAGAGGATCCACAAGGGCGGAAAGGTTGAGTTTTATCAACCGATTCTTGATCAATACAAAGGGATGCTGAAGAAACATCCTGAGTTTAAGTCGGTCACATTTTGCTGGATGCAGGGGGAGCGCGATGCCAACGGAGGAGCTCACGCCGCATACAAGGATGCCTTGAAACAGCTCATTTCCAACCTGCGCCGTGATCTGAAGCGACCCGATATGAACGTCGTCATTGGACGGATCGGGGACTACGCGCTGGATAGAGAATCCTGTGTGACGGTGCGTAAAGTACAGACTGAAATTGCCAATGAAGATCCTCATGGTGCCTGGGTCGACGTGGATGATCTCAATGACAGGATGGTAAAGGGGAAGATGCAGAGCGTTGTCCATTACAACCGACCCGAGGGCTATGACGTTCTCGGCCAACGCTTCGCCCACCAGGGATATGCTCTGATCAAGGGGAAGAAACCTGCGAAAAACGGCCGACCTCAAGCAGAATCGCAATCGGACCAGTCTGACTTGCGTGTCATAGGGGCTGAGGCAAAACCTTTAAAAGATTCCAAGCCAAACATCATCGTGATTATGCCCGATGATATTGGCTATGGCGACATCGCCAGCCTCGGTAATCCAGTCGTGCAGACTCCCAATATCGATTCCCTGAAACGCGAGAGCCTGTTGTTTACCCAATATCACGTCAGCGCGCGGTGTTCTCCGAGTCGGGCGGTTCTCATGGGTGGGCGCCATGAATTTATGAGCGGGGTGACCCATACACAGCACGGGCGCGAACGCTTGAGCCTGGACACCGTAACCTTGGCGCAGGGCCTGAAAAGTGCCGGCTACACCACCGGGCATTTTGGGAAATGGCACATTGGCAGGGAGAAACCCTATCGCCCCGAGAATCGCGGATTTGATGAGAGCTATGGCATCGAAGGAGGCGGCACGCCAAAACTCTCTCCGAGGATCTATCACAATGGTGTCCGCCAGGAGAAAAAAGACGGTTACGCGACCGATATGTTTTTTGAAAAAGCCTTTGCCTGGATGGATGAGAAACGAAAAGAAGACGCTCCTTTCTTTGCCTATATCGCCCCGAACGATCCTCACGGTCCCTTTACCGGGCTCCATAGTGTGCCCGGTGACGACTACAAAAAGTATCTGGGCAAGCATCCGGCAGTCAACGAAGACACCGCGAAAGTCTATTGGATGGTCGAGAATATCGATCGCCATGTCGGCACGCTGCTCAGCAAGCTTGAGGAATGGCAGATCGCGGAGAACACGCTCCTGATCTACATTGGAAGTGACAACGGGAACTCAACGGGCTGGAGAGTGTACAATGCCGGAATGAAAGGGCATAAGGGGCAGCCCTATCAGGGTGGAACACGGGTTCCGATCTTCTTCAGATGGCCGGCAGGCAAGATTCCTGCCGATGCGGAATGCTCTGCACTCACCAGCCAAATGGATATGATGCCGACCCTTCTGGAAATTACAGGTGCCCCTATGACCAATCAGCTCAAGAAGCAGGTCGAGGGGCGCAGTCTAGTTCCCATGCTCAAGAACCCCAAGACCGATTGGGAGGACGACCGGCATTTGGTTCACCACGTGGGTGCCTGGTTACCGGGGCAGGTCGCCCAATCGAAACACGCCAGAGTTTCAATCCAGAACAAACGATTCACCCTGGTGAATAACGAGGAGCTTTACGACCTCAGCACTGACCCCGGCGAAACTAAAAACATTATCGCTGAACATCCCAAAGTTGTGAACCAACTGCGAAAAACATATGACAAATGGTGGGTCAGAATGCAGCCGGGGTTGGTGAATGAAGATGCCTACAAGCCGCCCGCGGAGTAGTATGATAAAACATTTAACAATTCTTGGTGCGACCGGTTAACTTCAATGAAATCCTATAAAATTGGTTCCTTTTTAGTTTGTTTGATCATTCATTCCGTCTTCTCTCCCTTTGCCGGGGCTGCGGAGTGGGGCAAATTGTTCGACGGCAAGTCCTTTGACGGATGGTTCCAGACCGGAGGTAAGCACACCTACGAAATTGTTGATCAAAGCATTGTCGGTATCTCGGTACCCAAGGAAGGAAATGGGTTCATGACGACCAAGGATAAATACCGCAATTTCGAGCTTAAGTTCGAGGTCAAACTGGATCTCGGACTGAACTCAGGTTGCCAAATTCGCTCGATGCCACTTCGTGAAGGTGCTCACCTGGTTGGTCCGCAGGTGGAAATCGCCGGAGGCAAGTCAGGCTTCATATACGGGGAGGCGATGAAGAAAAAGGATGGTTCCAGGCAAGGCTGGCTCAGCCCTGACATGGAGAAGGGAAAAACCGAACCAATCAAAAGCGCCCTCAAGCCAAATCAGTGGAATTCCTTTCTTATTCGGGTGAGTGATGATCGCTATCAGACCTTTATCAACGATGTTCCGATCACAGATTTCGAATTCGATGGAGTATCGGGGGCCGGGCATATCGGCCTTCAGGTTCATGGCGTGAAGAGGCAGGAGCTTGTTGGCAAGAAAGTGAGGTTCAGAAATATTTTCCTCAAGAAACTGCAGACCGCCGAAGATCAGGAGACAGGCGCAGGGTCAACTGGTGTCAATGAATCAAAATTCAGCAAGGAGCCTCCTGCCTTCCCGTATATGAATACCGCAAAGGGTAGGGGAGGTTACGAGTTGGCCGGTGAGGAAACC
>JABHOU010000270.1 GCA_018695085.1 Opitutia bacterium
ACTTCGAGAAGTACTGCTTCGATTGCCATGACGACGAGTTGAAGAAAGGCGAACTCGACTTGGTGGCTCTGATGGAAAAAGAAGGGGCCAACTACATCTGGGCCTTCGAGAACCTGATCACGGGGAAGATGCCGCCAAAGAACAAGAAGCAACCCAGTGCCGAGGAGAAGCGCGCCATGCTTGATTGGTTGGCCAAGCGCCAACTTGAAAATAAGCCTGATCCCTACCGTAGGATGAGTCGCCACGAGTTCGATCACTCTCTCAATGATCTCCTTGGCGTGAAACTCGACCTGACTGGGGAAATCCCCGACGACCGCGGTACTTTCGATTTCAATTCCGACCGGAGGATCAAACTGACCAAGGAAATGCTCGGATCCTATTTCCAAGTAGCTGATGAAATGCTTGAGTTCGCGATGCCCGCGAAGGGCTTTGCTCCCGAGTGGATCTGGGTGACCAACAAGATCAAGGACAGCCATAAGACCTATAATGTCTATACCCGGCCGTACAAGGAAGGCATCCTTTTCTCTTGGACCCGGGCAAACAATGGAAACAGTTATTCCTTCTTCTACGACAACTTCGACCCGCCTGTTCCGGGTTGGTACGAGCTCACTTTCGATGCCATGAAGGTGGGGAACTTCCCGGAGGACGTCAGTATCGAGATTTTCGCAGGGAAATACTATTATGCAGACGACCGGCCTCAACCTCAGCGCCTTCTCGCCGTCATATCCCTCGGGAACCGGGAAATGGAATCCCATAAGGTCACGGTTTTCCTCCGTCCCGGGGAGAACGTCTCGGTGCATTGCTACTCCAACCACAACTTTCGCCAACGAAATGGAAAATTGGGAGCCTATATCAAGCAGTTGAAGGCCCGCGGACCGATTCTCGAACAATGGCCCCCGGTTTCATACGCAAAGCTCTTTGGGAACCTGCCGATCAAGGCACCGTCCCGAGATGCCAGAGAAGTTTCCTCCTTACAAACCAACCTCGAGGCCATCGGAGCAAACGTCACCGTGAGCAGTTTCCAGAAAGGAATGGAGAAGGAGAAGATGCTGGACGGTTCCAACCGGACCTTCTGGCACACCCGCTTCAAGCCGACCTTGGCCAAGCCCCCGCACTTCGTCGTAATCGAAAACCCGCAGGCCAAGGAAATCGTGGGACTCAACTATGCCACTTGGTCGGGCGGAAACGGCAACGGGCAGGTCGAGGCTTACGCCATCTACTTCTCGGACAACGGAAAAGACTGGAGCGCCCCCATCCTGACCGGACCGCTCGAAATCCGCTTGGCCAACGAGCAACCCATTCTCTTCCCTGAAAAAACTACCAAGCGCTTCATCAAGTTTCTCATCACCGACGCTCATACGTTGGACGGCCGATCCCTTGCCTCCATCGGCAAACTCGACGTCATTACCACCTTGTCCAAGGAATCGTCGAAGTCAAAAGTCACGGTATCCACGCGTTCCCCAGATGACATAAAGCAAGTGATCAAGCGCTTCGCCGAACGGGCCTTTTCCTCTAGTTTGAGCGAAGAAGAGCTTGCTCCTTATCAGCAAGCAAGCCTCGATGCCCTTGAAGAAGGAGAGAGCTTCGTCGAAGCAGCCAAGATCGGATTGAAGGCGGTCTTGTGCTCACACCGCTTCCTTATGGCTCCGGGCGAGCATGAAAATCAATCCTACGCCCGGGCAGCTTCACTGGCCCGAACTTTCTGGCTTTCGGTGCCCGATCAAGAGAGCCTGAAAATCTCCCAATCGGACAAGCTCGCCATCAAGGACGTTCCCGCCCAAGTCGACCGCATGATCAAGGACCCTAGAAGCAGGCGCATGATCCATTCCTTCTGCAACCAGTGGCTGGATCTGCGCTCGTTCGACAAGATTGCGCCTTCCCTCAAGCTCTACCCCCTCTACAATGATCTTTTGAATCACTACCTCCCTCTCGAGACCGAAGCCTACCTCGATCACTTGATCCGGGAAAACCTGCCCATCGGGCGCTTGATCGACTCCGACTTTTCTTTTCTCAACCAACGCCTCGCCCAGCATTACGGAATACCCGGCATATATGGCCAGAACCTACGCCAGGTATCTTTCGAGCCCAAGGTTCCGCGTGGTGGCTTGCTCACCATGGGAAGCGTATTGAAGGTAACGGCCGACGGCTTCGATACCTCCCCCATTCTGCGCGGAGCGTGGATTTCGAAGAATATCGCCGGGAACACACTCTCACCGCCCCCCGAGGACGTCGAGGTGATCGAGCCGGAGCACGGCAAGGACGCCGCCACCCTGCGGGAACAAATCGAGGAGCACAAGAAGAGCCAGACATGCTATGCCTGCCACAAGAGCATCGATCCTTATGGTTTCGCCTTCGAGAGCTTTGACGCCACCGGACAGTGGCGGGAGCAATACCGGGTCAAGAAACGGCACGGAGGCACTTTTCAATACAGGCCAAGCGGATATTTCAGCCTAGCCGGGAAAGTAGATTCCTCAGGAGAAATCGAAAACGATAAGTTCTCGGATATTTTCGGTCTGAAGAAGATCCTTCTGTCCGACC
>JABHOU010000378.1 GCA_018695085.1 Opitutia bacterium
CCACGGAAAGGGAGAGGGTGTCCCCCTTTACCAAACCCTCGTGCAAGTAAGGCAAACGCTTCATGGGACGACCATCCACCAGAACGAGCCAATACGCCTCCGAGGCAGCTCCCTCGGTCGCAAACAAACCTTCGGCTAAGTCATCCTTTCCCCGAGGTTTCCAGAGACCTTCGGAGAGCTCCGCCAAGGCATCCATCGCTCGGCCCATGGCTAGACAGGTGCCGCCCACTATGTTTTCGCTTTCGATTTCGGCCACGGAGGCCTCGCCAGTGGCAAACCAAAGCTCGCCCGCCTTCATAAGGGATTCGAGAATCCCATACAATTTCTCACGCTTCGCTTGATCCAATTGCTTGGAATCGTTCACCTCCGCGCATTTTCGACGATTGGAGGCCTTGGAGAAGAAACCCGCTGGAAGAAGGGTCGCCCCCGCAACTACCGGTCCGGCGAGGCAACCTCGCCCCGCCTCATCCACTCCCACGATGCCAGGTAAGCCCTTGGCGGCCTTTCGGTCGTAAGTCCAGAGGGGATTGGGCATCGCAAAAGGCTCAGGATTTCTTGCCTCTGCCCCAATTCGGATTCCAAGCCTTTTTGGCAGGCGGAGTTTTTCCCATGGCCTCGTACGCGGTTTTGAAGTGGAGCTTGCAAAAGCGGTTTAGGGAATCCGGACCTAAGCGCGCTATGATGGCCTTGGCCTTTTCCTTTGCGTTGGCGCCGGACCCCTTGGGCAGACTCTCGCCACATTCATCCTCCAAATTCTTCATTTGCTGGAGCCAAGTCGCCCGAGCAACGATGGAGGATGCCGCCACCACGGGATCCTCTTCCGCCTTGGGGCGCATGCGCAGGTCGAATTTCCTGTCCTTCACGTAGGCTTGCACCAAAGGTTGCTTGGTAAACTGGTCGAGCAACCCCCATGGCGGCATGCGAACGTCCAAGGCATCGTTGAGGGAGCGACCGTGAAGCCAAGCGAGAAACTTGTTTAGGTTTTGGCCGAACTTGTTGTACAGCTCGTTATACTTGGGCATACCCGTAAAGGCCGTCTTTATGACAACGCCCTTAGTGCCGGCGATGAGCTTGCTCATCTTAGTAATTACGCCATCGGTGATCGTCTTGCTGTCGCGAATACCGGCATCCATCCACTTTCGCACCATGTCACCGTCGGCAATTACGCAAGCGGTGACGACGGGGCCGAAGAGATCGCCCTTCCCACTTTCGTCGAGACCGGCGTGCGGCTCGAACCATTCCGGATTGTTCACTTCCTCGTAACCGAGCAGAAATTCTCCCGTCACCTCCGGCTCCAAGATGTTTTGGACGAAATCCTCCGTCTTTTTCCCTTGGACGACGACCTTTCCGCTCTCGTAGCCGACCACGTTTACCTGTTCCCCCGTGTAGGCGAAACGAGCGTATGCTACCTCACGCGGTTCCCATTCCCGCGATTCAAGCGCGAAGCCAAGTTTATCCAACTTCTCGCTATCGAGCTTGATGGTGTACATCGTTTTCTTCGCCTTCTCCTCGTTCCCGTATTCGGATGATTGTCTTGCCATATGCCATTCTCCTATGAAAAAGACCGCGGACGAATGCAACCGTCAAGCGACGTGAAAATTCCCGAAAACCATCCGCTCTCCTCAACCAAAGCTCTAGAATCCTTTGGAAACGAGCTGCTTGCGTGGTACGACGAACACAAGCGGGAACTCCCTTGGAGAACATCACCCAGCCTTTATAAGACAGTAGTCTCCGAGTTCATGCTTCAGCAAACCCGGGTATCGACCGTCCTACCCTACTTTGACAGATGGCTGGAGAAATTTCCAGATTTCAAAATCCTCGCCGCCTCTTCGGAAGAGAAGGTGGTGAAGGCATGGGAAGGACTGGGCTACTATTCTCGGGCTCGCAACCTATGGAAGCTTGCCAAGGAGATACAGGCTTTCGACGCCCCCCCCGAAGACCCCGGAACATGGCAAACCTTTCCCGGAGTCGGCCCCTACGTTGCAGCTGCCGTGACCAGCATCAGCTTTGGTTCCGCGACCGCCGTCGCCGACGGAAACGTCGTACGTATACTCACTCGCATTTTCGCGCACGATGAACGATTTAGAGACGGGGCCACCGCCCAACGGAAGCTACGCCCGCTCGCCCAAGCGCTGCTGAGCCACAATCGACCGGGCGACTACAACCAAGCCGTCATGGAACTCGGCGCGACCGTCTGCCATCGTCGATCTCCCCTGTGCCTGACTTGTCCGGTGCTCCAATTCTGCCAAGCAGGCCAACGCGGAGACGCCGAAACATATCCGAACATCGACAAGAAGAAGATCGAGCACTTAAGCATCGATCGCCTATGGATAGTCCGGAACGAGGCCCTTCTCCTGCGCAAGATCCCGAACGACTC
>JABHOU010000481.1 GCA_018695085.1 Opitutia bacterium
AGTTACAGCAAAAGGCGTCCTTGCCGTGGTCAACTCGAGAAACGAAAAGACCGTGCGATACGACGTCAGCGCCTACGACGCAAGCAACGGAAAGCTGCTCTGGGAACAGACGCAGGACAACCGACTCAAGTTGAATGGTGACCATGGCGAACAGGATCGTCACCCCGTCGTCCTCAACGACGAACTGTACGTCGAGCCCATGATCTACAACCTCCGCACGGGCATCCCCGTCGAAGGTAGAAAATTATCGCGAGGCAGAGGTTGCGGTTCCCTATCCGCTTCAGCCAATGCTCTCTACTTTCGCTCCCAAAACCCAACGGCTTACCTACCATCTACCGGCAAATTCAAAAAAATCACCTCCGTCACCCGTCCCGGATGCTGGATAAACGCAATCCCAGCCGGCGGTCTGCTCCTCATACCCGAAGCAAGCTCAGGTTGCACCTGCGCCTTCCCCATCCAGTGTTCCCTAGCCTTCGCTCCTCGCAAAAAACCGAACCCATGAAACCAGCTCGCAAGCTCAAGATCACCATAGTCCTTTCCGTCTCCATCCTCCTCAACGTATTTCTACTCTGGGAGTTGAAGCGATCCAACGACTACTCGAAAGTGCTCGAGCAACAAGTAAAGAAACTGCAAATCGGGAAAAGTCGGGAGTAACGAATCCGCCCGCCGCAAGCGGGCAAAGGCTTACCTCATCAAGGTGCCTTTACGATACCGCCGTTGTTCCAAGTAACGTTGCCGTCCGGGCAATCCGTAGTGGAGGACTGACTGTCCCAAGGATAACCGTCGGAAGTGCCGTCGATTCCCGATATCGACATAATGGTCCAAAGATCGTCGTACCCCTTCCGGCTGAGGGTAAAGCCCGTGGTGGTCACGCCGTCGGGCATCTTCCCGTCCGTGGGACCATCGAAACGGTCCTCGCTCACGTAACGATAAGTCCCGCTGGCGCCGGTAGGATAACCCTCGGAAGGCCAGGCGGAAACGTCCACCTCGTAAACTCGACCGCAAGTGACGAAGGTTCCGTTTACCTCGGGATCGTAAATGTCGACGGTGCCGGACTGTGATGCGGAACTCGCGGAACCGGACCCGCCATCCTGTCCTCCACCCGAGTCATCCGAAGAACCACAGGAGGCGAACAGGAACAGAAAAGAGAGTACAAGAAGAGACGTAAGGTCTTTGATCATGACTTTGAAAGAATGAAGGTTGGAAACAAACATTCTTCGACCATACCCTAGGCCAAGACCTTGGCAACCCTACAACTATTCCGTTTCCAAGAGATCCCGCTCCAACCAACGGGCGATCCATCGAGGAAGTTCCGCAGTCTCTGTTGCCTCGGACTGTTCAGACTGTGAAAGAACGTTGCCTTCGCTTTCCTCTTCCGCTTCTGCACCCGAATCATCGGTTGCCTCGAAATCGGCAGGCTTCTCCTCGGGTTGCTCCTCGACTCGTTCCAAAAAGGAACTCGCCAAATCGGCTTCCGACAAAATGCCTGCGTTGGTATCTGCTCCCGAATCTATACCCGGAGCCTCGGTAGTAATTGTTTCCTGATCCATATCTGCGTTTGATAAGTTCGCACTCTCCTGCGGTGTTACCCGCCAATGTCCTTATTATAACGCAAAGCGACGTGGATTTAGACCTAAATCGCAAAAGTGGGTCAAAACTCCCCTTGACCCGAGCGGTGGCGAGTGTTGGATGGAGGGATGCTCGTTATAAAAGAAGCGGAAATTTGTAATAGGCGAATCAATCGCAAGGCTCTACAATAACGATATGAAGAAACTACTGTTTACGATGTTCGTCGCCCTGCTGATGGTTGGATGTGGGGATGATTCCGAGTCGGTCGAGCCTCTCGAAGCGTCCCAAACCCCCGGCACCTTCATGTATGGATGGATGAAGGAAATTTTTGAGGAGTACAAGGTGGACGCAGAGAAAGGGATTCTGAATGCACAACAGAACCTTGTGTGGCATTATGAAAATGGAGAAGGCGTTCCTCGTGACTATGTCGCCGCTTATGCTTGGTATCTCGTTTCCGCGGAAAAAGCCGAGATCGACTTAAACGATGCTTGGGGCCTGACTAAGACACCCAAACAAATTATTGCCGAGGGTAAAGACCTCCTCGCTAAGAAAATGACCCCCGAGCAGATCACCAAGGGGCAGGAACTTTCCAAAGAACTGCTCAAGAAGATCGAGGCGAACAAGAAGGCGGATAAGCGGGAGGATAGTTCCGAATCCAAACAGACATCCGTCGCTCCCCTCGAAACCAATCAATCGTCTGCAGAAACAACTGAAGCGAAGACTGCAGAAGGAGCTAAGGTCGTGGTCGATGGTGATGACATTGAATTACGAGACGGCCTCTTTTACTTCAAAGGGGAACCCTTTACGGGGGTTGCTGTAGAGAAAGCCGACAACGGGCAGAAGGAATGGGAAGCCACCTTGAAGGACGGCAAGAAGCACGGTCTGTGGACCGAATGGTACGAGAACGGGCAGAAGGAGTTTGAAGCCACCTTCAAGGACGGCGAATCGATTTCCTATAAGGAATGGGACGAAGACGGCAATCTCCTGGAGTAACCCCCCTAAACCACCCCCACCACCCCGCCGCCATGAAGCGGTTGCCCCTGCCCCGAAGATTGACCGTCACATTGGACCAAAGCCCCTGCAAGCTTGAATGATGACGTTGCGAGCCTAGGGTAACGAAATGATGAAGCTACTGGCCGTTGCGTTGGTCGCCCTACTGATGGCGGGGTGTGGAGAGTAGAAAGGTTATTTTTCCTTGATTAGAGCTTCAATGATTATCCTCTCCTTCGGGTATCTAACCATGCCAGAGAGGAAAAGGTCGCCCTTAAAACCAACACCCTTGTATACAACTTTTTTATCTCTCCTAAATATAACACTGCCCTTTTCTTTCTCGTATACAATGGTCAACTTGTCTCCAGACTTAATCGCGGGGACAATGGATGGTCTCCAATCACTGCGTCGAGATCGACCAAATTCAGAATCATGAACCCCAGAATATTTAGGGCCACCAGCAAAATAAAAACAGTATTGATCTGGTCTATTTGTCGTCCATGACTGGACATTCACATCCTTTGTTGTCAGCCCAATATAGACGTACATTTTTTCACTATCACCAGAAAATATTGAAACAGTAATGGGAGTATTTGATTGAACAGGTAATTTGCTCCGTGATCCACAAAACGATCTTTGAACTGCACTGAATCTTTTTAAGCTCTTGCGTGTATCATCTATAAAAATCCCTTCACCAGATTTGCCCCACTCTGGTGATTTATTGTTAGGTTGGGCTCCAATGATATTCGCACCTAAAACTGTAGAAACAATGAAAAGTAATGGCAGAACAATCGCATTTTTCATGGATCGACCAAAAGTCTGCTTCAGGATATAGTCAAATAACAAATCGGATAGTCTGGACTCTTCGAGTTATGCGGGGGCTTGACCCGAAATGGGACGCTTGGGACGGGTAATTCCTATTTATTGCGATAGAGAAACAATGAATATGGATATGTAAACAATAGTAAAGAAGTTCAAAACTGCCGTCCCATCCGTCCCACGCCCCGCAATTCTCCGCAGACCTCCCCGATACCCGAATCAGCCTCAAGAATAATATAAACCCCAACTCACCGTTTGATGCGAATGCATTGATGGGTTGGCTTATTATAAAATCAGCGAAAACTTCTAATAGACAAATCAATCGCAAGGCTCTACAATAACGATATGAAGAAGTTACTTCCCGCTATGTTCGTCGCCCTGCTGATGGTTGGGTGTGGGGACCCTGATGAGGAGGAGAATTCATTCGGTTGGTCTGATGCCAATAAGCCTGCTTCAACTGGGGTGCTTGACTTGGACGACAAGATTCGCGAAGCGAAGGAAAACAAGGCGACCGTCTTGGACCTCCAGAATACTTCGAGTAAAGAAAGCGGCATCATCGACATCACGTCGCTGGCAGAGTTGACCGAGTTGGAGTCATTGGACCTCAGCTTCAATAGGATCACAGACATCAACCCACTAGCGGGATTGACCAAGTTAAAGAAACTAGAACTCATCGACAACCCCATCACCAACCTCACACCCCTAGCTGGTTTGACCCAGTTGACCGAACTATGGCTCGGCGGGAATCGCATCACAGATGTCTCGCCGCTGGCCCGATTGCCCAGACTCGAAACGCTGGATCTCAGCATGAATCAAATCACTGACATCACACCGCTGGAGGGGTTACGCGAAATGAAAAAACTGCTCATCTTCGAAAACAAAATCACCGACCTGAGGCCGCTGGCTAGGATGAAAAATTTACGCATCCTGCACATCTACTTCAACTCCATACCTGAAGACCAGAAGGCGATGCTCAGGAACGCCCTGCCGGACTGCAAAATCCGCTTCTGACTAAATCAACCCGAAGGCGTCCCGATACTACTCGTACTTGCCCTTGCTCTTCGAGTTATGGGGATAGCACTTGGCGGTGGCCGAGTTCAGTAATTCATCCCGCGGAGAATCCGACAACACATTCATTATAACAAAAACAGAGGTGGATTTACACCTAAATCGCAAAAGCGGGTCAAAACTTCACTTGACCGATTTTTCTTTTTAAGTAACTTGAATTTCCCATGAAGGCATATGTGAGCAAGGACGGCCACTCAGGTCGGTAATGGCGCTTACGGAGAAATCGATGCCAAAGTTGCGGTAGAGAGTGGCGAGATGACGCGATAGTGGGCGCCGCACTTGCCAGTTTCAAACCACCACCGTTTGCGCAAGGCCATCAACTAGCCATCTAACCTGTATTCCGGACTAAGATCATGCACAACTTTCGATTGACCGAAGGTTCCGTCAGTCTTCACTTTAAAGGCAGAAGCGCAACTCGAGAAGCCGGCCAGTATGAAAGAGGCTAAGGAGAGAACTACTAGGAGTTTCATGTAATAATGTAAGGAGAAAAGGGAAAGTGATAGCAAGAACTATTTCCTCTACGACCCAGCCCTCTCATAAAGCGAGCGAGAGGTGCCTCGATACCTCTCGCACTTCCCCTTGCTCTTCGATTCATGGTATTAGATACTTGGCCGTGCGGAGTTCAACACTCCCTTGTGAGGAACCAGTCGATCGGCGATACCGGCTACCTTTGGAAGAAGTTCGCTGACTTGGAGTCCGGCGAGCTTTATAGGAATGGGAGCGAAGGACCCGCGAATCTCGGCGGGTACATCGGGCTTGGGGGCAATGAGGCCCGTATGGGGCGGCCCACCGTCGAGATGAAGGTGGATGATCCCTTGTGGGAAGAACCGACACCGGCAACGGACTCGGCTCATAGAAGATCGGCCAAGGTGAAAACACCTACGCCAAGCACCCCTATGCTCAGAAAGCTACGCCTGTGGAGTTAGACGTTTCCTGCGAAAGTGACCATGAGTGAATCTGGCTATTTCTTGATTTCCCAGAATTCTACTTCACCCCAGAGGTTGCCCCATCCTTGAAACCTAGGGGTGAGACGAAAGAAACGGGCCTTGATCGCACGCAAATCCATTTCAGCCCATGCACCCTTGCCACGTTCACCAACAAAGCCGGCATAAGTATTGAAGTCGACGTAGTTCACGCCGTCACGGCTCACCTCCACCTTAACTTGAGCCAGTTCATCGCTACGATCCCACGGTTGGAAGAAGATGCGTATTACTCCGAGAGTCTTTTCGGCACCGAGATCAAAAGTAAGCGTGGGATTCTCCTTGTACCAGGCGGTCCAAGTGGAACGCCACCCGTCTTCCGGAAGTTCACCGTCGATCAGCTTGTGAGGACCCAAGCGACGAGCCTCCAAGGTGGGGGGCTTTGTAGAATCCACTTTGGCCACAGGAGACAAGGCGTACTTGCGCGAATCACCTTTGCGGGAACGATCTTGAGATAAAGCAATTCCTGTAGTGAGTACGGCGATCCAAGGAAGCAAAATACGGCAAATAATTTTTTTCATATATCTACTACGAAAGTAAGGCCGGAATCGGGATGGGCGCAACCCTTCAATCGGAAGGCAAGGGAGGACCACCGCACAGATTTTGGCTAAGAAATTCGCCATCCAGATAAACGTCAGCCAACAAATAAAACTTATCTTTGCCACGCTCAAGGCGGCGAAGCTCTATCCGTTGGGTGTTCTCGATAAGCTTGCGCAACTGATTCCATTGAGTAATGGCACTCGAAAGGTCCTCATCTCTCGGCGGAGGCAATGCCAAGGCATGCAGACCCCGTACCCTTAAGGGAACATTCTCGCCAAGCAATGGATGAACGCCAGGGAGGTTGACTAAGAAAGTCTTTCCGTCCAGCACACGGCCAACATCACGACCATTCAAAAGTTCGAACCTTTGAGGAAAACTTCTCGCTCCAGGCAGGCGGAACCGAAGAGCCTCCAAGTCTTCATTCATCTTGTTTGCACCGGACTCCGATGCCTGATCGAAGTCGTACTCTTGAGGATGGGATTTTGAAAATTGCGAGGAGTTACGACAACCGGTGAACAAGAGGAAACATATCGCAATCACCACGCACACACCTCGAATGAGAAAATTCATACAATCCAGATTGGTGGTGATCGCCCGCAAGTCAACCCAGCTAAATCCAAGACGATACAGAGAAAATCCGAAATTTGCCTAGATCTTCCAGTTCACCGCCCACTGGCAACCGTTTTTTTTCGAATGCCAGCAACTTTTAGCTGTAAAATACGTCTTAATAGAAAAAACTCTTGTACGATTTGCCTCTAGGCGATTTACATCGCTGAAAAAGACTCTCGACCGATTTTCGTTTGGCAAAGAACAATCTGTACCGAAACTAGAATTAAAGAAACCTTCGAATCGATAGAAGCGGTCCGCTATTTTCTAAAAATAGATTCATTTGGAGGGAATAGAGGATTTTACGTCGCTAATCGAATCTTCACTCTTGTATGAGAACCAATCTGTAACTAGTTTGGCTTCATGAGCATTCTAAAGGTGTGTTTCCCCGTTTTCCTATTCGGGCTATTTTGTCTGCAAACTGCCTTCGCTCAGCCTCACCCCTTTAATCAACTTGGTCGTGCAGTATTCGATTCCATCCGCGATCGGGATTTAACAAAATTCGTCGAAAATTCGGTCTTTGCTCTCGAGGAAGACGAATTTCGCAACTTGCTTTCGGGGATTAAGAACGATGCCCTAATTGCCCAGTTGCGAGAAGGGAGCAAGGAGGAATGGTCCATCGCCTTTGCCAAGAATTGGCGCAAACATTGGAGGCACATTGCCAAACAGCCCAAAAGCCAAATCGGTGCCCAAGCCTTCAACCCCATCCTATCCGCTGCCGAAGCAGACGGCATTCAATGGCAAACCGCGACCCTCACTGCCATTGAGGTACTACTCCCGGTAAAACTGGAACAAGGGCATTTTGAGGTCAAACGCGATACTTTTACCCAAAAAGTCACATCGACGGATGTTAATGGAACAAACGAGACTGAGAGGGATTCAGGCACGCTTTACTTCGACCGTGGACTCAAGTACAGACTGAGAATGGATCGATCTACGCACGGTTATGGCTTTATGATCGGTCTAAAACCAGAAGACTCGAAGAAACGTTTCGACCGTGGAATCAAACGCAATGGCGCCGGAGTCGGAGACATTCTCATCGAGTTCGAGCAAAGAGCATTGCCTACCGGAATTTTGAAGGGAACGAGTCTGAATAAAAAGAACGCGAGCATGATTTACGAAGGACTATTAGGCAAAAAGCCTAGCTCGAGTGTACTTGAGGAATTGGCAAATTCAGGCTATCGAGTTGAAGATCTCGTATCGGAAATTCACGAAAAATACTTCCCTTCCAATCTGTACTACTTCTGCCCTGACCGAAAAGGAGTTGGAGGAACCATACGCGTGACCAATGCCGATGACCTTGAAAAACCAAACCAACGGATCGATTTGCTCATCACCTTCGGTTTTGGTAAACCAAAGAGAAGTTACCAGATACTTCTACGAGAAATTCTCAATACTCCCCGCGGTCCACTCTTTTTTGAAAAACCGCAATGGTTGGGTGAAGTGGAGGCGCAAGTCGGTACTGATTGAAGCTTTTGTTCTGACAGAAGGCGACGTACGAGCAAGACATTGCGAGAGAACACCGGCACAAACAAACATTCGTCCTAGCGAAACTCCACAAACACTTCGATCAATTCACCGTTTTTAAATTGCTTGGACTCGATAAGCTTACCCGCGTCATCCCATCGGCGGAAAAAGCCATGCCGCCGATTGTCAAACCACTGGGATTCCTCCTTGCGGGCACCACTCTCATACCAGAAACGCGACATGCCGTCATGTCCTCCGTTCAAGAAACTGGCTTCTCCTTTGGGCCCCCCGTTGGCATAAGTTTCGATGGCTCGTCCCGTAAAAGGCACCCGGTTCACATCGTGATGCCAAAGTCCCGTATTTTTATCCCGCACAAGTTGACTTCCATCGACCTTGATAACCTTCAAGGCTAGCCGACTGTTTTCCCACTTCAGAATTTCGAGCTCCTTTTTCAGCCTATCCAAAGTTTCGACTTGCTCGAAAGTACTAGGCCCGACATCGCTCGCCGCTCCCCCATCACCCTCACATCCGGCAAATATGAGCGGCAAAAAAGGCAAAGCAAAATAAGAAATTTTCATCAAAAGACCTTCTAGACCAATGTCAGATCTGAAGCAAGACCACCCGACAACACGAACCGTGGTTGGCAATTGCTCTAGAACTTTTAAAAATCAGAAAGTAAATCAGCGAGTTTCCAACCTCTTAAGACGTTGCTCAAGCAACTGCATACGGTTGCGAAGCTCGGCGTTAAGCTGCTGCGAGCGCCGAAGTTCCTCCCGAAGAGCACCGACCATCCGGTCGCCACGCTGCTGTTCCTGCCGTATCCGCTCAGGCGAGGGAGCACCCCCCTCGCGAGCTTGTTGAGGATGAACGCGTTGGGGACGTTCGCGTCCATCAGCTTCCCGAAGGAAAGACGGACGACCTTGAGCTGGTCGATCACCCTCACCAACGCGGCGGACGAAAGGAGGACGACCGCGGTCACCTTCCCTGGGAGGAGGCCGAACTCCGGCTTCACGCTCTCCCTCACGGCGAATGGGAGGTGGAGGGGGCGGACGATCACCCTCTCCGCGAAAACGAACACCTGGTGGAGTTTCCCGAGCGGGGCGGCGATCACCCTCGCGATCACTGCGAACACGACGCTCTTCAGGCACACGATCACGCTCCCTTTCTCCGGATCGGGAATCCTCTCGGCGAACTTCTCGATCGGCATTCGTCTCTCGTTCACGCCTAGGCTCGTCTTCGGCTTGGGCCATCTGAAAGGCAATGATTGCCCCAATTGCGATAGTCAGAAATTTCTTTTTCATGGTAGCCTGTGGTTGGTGATTTACGGAGGAGCCGGAAATCCATAAGAAATCCGAATTTAAATAGTGATACGAAATAATTGCCTCAATATCTAGCTAATCCGCAATAAAATTCTTCATGATAAAACTTATTACGCTATTCGCCATCGTCATATCATGGAGCAATTCGCTTACTGCAAAGGCCGACCCCGCGCGATTCTCGAATGCGATAGCCACCTTCGAAAAGGAAGACGCCGACCGCAAACCCGTCGACGACCTCACTCTCTTCACGGGTAGCTCGAGCATTCGCATGTGGAAAAGCCTGACCACGGACTTCCCCGACCGCAAAGTTCTCAACCGCGGATTCGGAGGCTCCCATATTTCCGACGTCCTACACTACTTCGACGTCGTCGTCGCCCGCCACAAGCCAAAGGTGATTGTACTATATTGCGGAGAAAACGACCTCTGGTCAGGAAAACCACCCAAGCAAGTCTTCACCGACTTTCTAGAATTCGTAAGGCGAGTCCATGCCCTCGATTCCAAAATCAAGATTCATTATCTAGCCGCCAAACCTTCTCCCAAACGCATGAGCAAATGGGACATCTACCAAACATGCAATCGCCTCATCGCAAACCACTCCGCTAAGGACAAAAGACTGCACTTCGTTGACGTATCCAAAGTCATGCTAGGCAAGAACGGCCAACCCCTTCCAGACATCTGGCTCAAGGACAAACTCCACATGAACGCCTCCGGCTATGCCCGCTGGACTAAACTTCTCAGCCCCATACTCACAAAGTAATGGGAACTGCTACATTCCTCTAACCTAAAAGCAAAGAACCGGCCAGAAACCGTACGAGCACTGACCAATCCCAAGAAAAAATGGAGCCGGGAATCGGATTCGAACCGACGACCTACGCATTACGAATG
>JABHOU010000227.1 GCA_018695085.1 Opitutia bacterium
GAATCCTTGCCGTCCGAGTTCATGGCAAGAACGGCGGAGCCGGTCAAAAGACCCCCGCGGTTGATATGCGGTTCGATGGACACTTTGCGAAAACGAGAGCCAAGCACGTCCCGAATCCCATAGTGCTTCGCCAACCTCTCGTTGACCAAGGCATAGTCGGAATGGATGAAGTCGAAAATGCTACCGTTGCGTTTCAACAGATCATCAAAAAAGGCTACTGGTTCTTTCCGCATTGCATCCTTCAGGGCATCGTCGGTGATGTGCGTGACGGTCTCCATGCCATCCAGACCAAGCCATTGCTCGACAAAGTGCCGAACAAACCGATTGAAACGGGAATCGGCCAACATGCGTTTGACTTCGGCCTCAAGGACAGTCGGTTCCCTGAGTTTTTCTTGCTCAGCCAATTGTTGCAGTCGAGCATCGGGAATACTCGACCATAAAAACACGGCAAGACGTTTGGCCAATTCCCAGTCATCGATCCTCGACAAGCCCCCGTCCTTGTTTTCGGTGATGCGCTGGGTCAGGTACAGAAATTCAGGGTGGGCAAGCACCGTTGCGAGAACTTCCTGCATCGTCTCCTCGAAAGTATCGAAGTCCGGTCTGAAATTATCGAACAAGCTCATGAAACGATCGATCTCCACGGGACTGGCAGGGCGACCCCAGGCACGCTTGATGAAACGGGAAAGGACTTCGCCGCCGTATTTTTTTTCGTTGGTCTTGTCGTTGCTATCGAAGAAAATTCTTTTGTGGGTGGCGGGAGGCCATTGAGCATAAAAGGGCGCGGTGATTTCGATTCGATCCAGGTGAACTTGAAGCGGTTCTTTGCCATGGGCATTGGATATGTTTTTAATATGCAGGAATTCATCCCTCCTGGGGAAGGTCGTGGCAAGTTTGCGGAAGGGGTTGCGTTGAATGTCTTCGAGGTAGACGTCGAAATGAACGAATTGGGGATTTTTCACCGTTCCCGTAACAGGGAGATCCCGTTCGCTGATGACGTTGGAAAAATTGGCATTGTTACTGGTGTGAGCACTTAAACCAAAGCGCAGACCCGCGTCTTCATCCGGGTTGTCGGAAGAACGCCAGGCCCGGATACTGACCCTCATTACTCCATCGTCCGGCAGGAAACGGTCCAGATTCCATTTCAACTCATTCGATCTTGGCAAGGCCATGAAAACCCCCGAACCCAGCGGAGACAGACCGGCAACGGCATCCGGTCGAGGCGTCAGTTTACCTGGCTTGTAAGGAGTGCCCCGTCCCGTCAGGGAATTAAAAAGATGCATTGATTTGCGGATCTTTTCATAACTTTTTTCGCGAGCATCGAACATTTTCGACTTTGGGTTCGAAGCCAACTTTTCAAACTCTTCCTTCATCGAAACAAGATAAGTTACGGGCTTGGGGCGTTCCCCGGTTACCGTAGCCCGCTTCAAGGCCTTCAATCCCATTTCCCGATAGGTCTGGAATTGCATGGGAGACATCTGCAAAAGTTCGGAACTGTTTTTAAAGCCATCTTCCGACGCGGTTTCGGGGGGGAGGGTTTCACCGGCCGTCAACGACACTCCGAGCAAGTCCTGAAGGGCATAGTTGTATTCGTAACGGGTAAGCCGACGGAAAGAAGAGTTTCCCTTTTCACTGCGGGCTATCCTCGAGGCCCTTTGCAGTTCCAAAGCAAGCCAATCGATGGTAGCGGAACGGTTTGCATCGGACAACTTCATTTGGGCATCATCGGGAGGCATCTCGCCATTGCTCAGAACGTCCATTACCTCCAACCACCGGTCCTTATCACCGCCCTTGATCAAGTTCGGGTCAAGAACGTCGATTCGGAATTTGCCTTTCTGTTTTTCAGGCCCGTGACAATGGAGGCAACTTTGTTCCAAGGCGGGCCGGATGGAAGAATGGAAAACGGAGAGGTTCGCCTTGGCCGATTTTTCAGGCAAAAACCCGTCTTTGCTTCCCCCGACCTCATGAGCGGAAAGCAAGGCCGAGTTGGCCCGACCAGCATCTTTTGCCTCCGCCAAGGTAAGAGGAACCACGGGAGTCCCGATGGCGTCAATCTCGAGAAGGGAGGAGTGATGAGTGTTTTTGGGGTTAACGTTGTCTCCCGGATTGCGGAAGACAAACCTAAGATCAGTCACTTTGCTCAAAGAGCAAGGAATGCGGGTCAAGTTACAGGCTCCGTTTTCGGGAGCCAAAATACGCTTGGCCAAGGTAACGAAGGTTTTTCCCCGGTCCATGCTATAGGCAAGATCGAAGTCTTGTTGCGATCGAATATCCCCATTCCAGGAAAACACTCGAATCTCCTTAATTTCCACGATCTTGAGGTTTGAAAAAGTAATCACCCAATCCTCGACGCCTTCCCGGGCAAAGACCCGGAAGGCCTCGTTAGGCTTACTTCCCATTCCGTCGGTCAGTTTGAGTAAATCTCCTGCAGCCAGTCCGAGATTGGACTCGAAAGGAATCCTCGCCAACAAGTCGTCTTTAGCTACCTGCACTTTGAAAGACGAGCCAGACGAAAGAATAAATTCGGACGAGGAAGGAGAAGAAGCCAAAGCGATCAGGCTCAAAAAGGGTATGAGCAAAAAGAATTTCAAACGACCAAGCAAAAGCATCTTTAGTGAATTTAAATAAAACTATGACAATCAATATACGAAGAATCTGCACTTCGGACAAAAC
>JABHOU010000363.1 GCA_018695085.1 Opitutia bacterium
CCGGTGGAGACGACCTGCTGACCCTCGCCTGACGGATTCCCTTGGAGAAAACTACCGATGTAACGCCTGCCCTCAGAATCCTCCAGCATCCCCTCTCCAGAATAAAGCCCTGCCTTGAAAGAACCGACGTAAGTTGTTCCATCGCTCTTAACTAAAGATCCACTTCCCTCGTAGACCCCATTAACAAATGAACCGACGAAGTGATCCCCGTTTGCGACATGAAGCGAACCAGCAAGATATCCCCCTTCCAAATCGAATATTCCAGTGAAAGTGGAACCGTCAGCTTGCCCCATTTTACCCCGTTCAAGCGAATCTCCACGCCAAACCCCCGAGAGGAGAGTCCCATCAACACCACGGAATTCGCCATGAACCATGATGTCAGCTGACCATTGCCCGACAAATACAGATCCATCAGCTAGATAAAGTGAACCGTAACCATTCCTCTTACCATTTTGCCAAACTCCTACGTATCGAGACAAATTCACATCCGACTTATACCGAAAAGTTCCCTGACCATGGGGCATACCTTCGTGAAAACTCCCAATGTAAACGTCATCGTTTAAGTATCGCCGCTCTCCATATCCTCCGGGTTTTCCAGCTACGAGTTCGCCATCGTAAACGGATCCATCATCAAAAACATGACGACCTTTCCTACTTACCGCAGAATGCTCATTTAGAGAATCATCCCGATCGTCCAATGCATTGTCAGTGCCACAACAACAGAAGCAGAAAATCAGAACGGCACTTAAAAAGTGAATGCCTAACTGCGTAATATGTTGGGCAAAGGAACACATGACCAGACTAGAAGGTAATGCTATTGGAAACTTGAAAAATACTTGTAACTATAGAGACGGCAACAAGGGCGACGAGGCCAAAGGCAAAACCCAAAGCACCAGCTGTGACTATCGTAGTCATACGCTTGATCCGCCGTGAAAGTTCCGTCCGAAAGGAGTTAGCGATTTCTTCCAAACTATGGGCTAGATTTCCAGTACGCTCGCCAACATCCATGACGTCCAATTGCATGGCCGGCATAAATTCGAACTTGCGCAGGGCTTCTGGTAAAGACTTGCCTTCATTCACAAGTACTCGAGCTGAACGAAACTTCACTCGAAAAGAAAGGTTCTTAATGGTACGTTCGGACAACCGAAGGTTTTCAGTTAGTCCAATGCCACTGGTCACGAGCGTTCCCAAAAGACTGTTGAGCTGGAATAATTCCGAATAATAAATAATTCTACCGATGAGGGGTATTCGCAATACGGTTCGCGAGACGGCAATCCCGCCGGCCTCCGTCTTATTCCATTGCCTAATAGCAAAAAAAGCTAGGATCAGACCTAAAATCACGAAGGGTCCAAGAGTCATGACCAAGTCCGACCCCGTGATGAGGGCCTTCGCCATAAAATTTAATTCACCTCCAAGAGAATCAAGCATGTCTTGAATTTGAGGAAGAAGATAAAAGAGAAAGAAAAGAACTACGGCAAAAGCAAGAAAACCTATGAAAGAAGGATAAGCCATACTGCCCAAAACCTTACTTTTAATTTCTCTTTTTTCCTCTAGGTAATCAATAATTCGACGAAGTATTGGGGCTACGTTTCCAGTAGCTTCACCAGCTTCGATGACATAGGAGGTGGACTCACCGAAATAATCGGGCATCAACCTCATGGCGCGAGCGAGAGATCGCCCCTCCGACAATTCCCGCCAAAGAGCTCCTGCAATTTCTTTTTGTTGTGGATCGGATAGACGCTGATGCAACAATTTCACCGAATCAGCCACAGGCATCCCACTGCCGTGCAATTCCAGCAAACGCTTCATGAATTCAAGTCCGATTTTTTCGTTGGACCCACCAAAAGAAAAGGTCTTTTTCTCAGATGAACCAGTACTAGCATCTGCCTTTGAGACAGTCTTCACCTTACTCGTTTTGGGCTTTGATTTTCCGGCTCCTCCCCCTTTCGTTTTCACATCGACTGGGGTCAGGCCTTTCCCTCGCAAATGAGATCGTACGGAACGGCGGTCATCCGCTTCCAATTCGCCCGGTATCGTTCGACCTCGAGCGTCAATGGCTACATAACGAAAAGTTGGCATTAGAAAGGCGTAAAGCTACTTGCATATAATTAGAAATCAAACGGTTTGTTCCACTGCGGGGGTCTCGTCGCCATGGTCATCACCGTTGTCCGTACCAAAACCATCCGAGTAGCGAATCACTTCGTCGAAAGTGGTAAGACCTCTCTTTATTTGTTCCCAACCGCTTAATTGAAGGCTGCGCATACCTTCTTCGATGGCGACACGGCGGATGTCGGGCGCCGCCGCGTTTTTGATTACGAGGCTATGAATGGCATCACTCATGGGCATGATTTCGAAAATACCAACGCGCCCTCGATAGCCAAGATTCTGACACTGTTGACAACCAACGGATCTCAAGACCTTTCCGGAATTCACAGATTCATCGGCAGGCACACCCAAAAGAGCAAGGTTCGCTAGAAATTGACCTTCATCCATTCCAGCAGGCGAAGCACACGTGCCACAAAGCCGGCGAACCAGACGTTGGGCAATTACCATCTCTATGGAAGACGCGATCAAAAATGGCTCGATTTCCATATCAATCAAACGTGTGATTGCTCCAGGAGCGTCGTTAGTATGCAGAGTACTAAGCACGAGGTGACCTGTAAGGGAAGCCCGTATGGCAATGTCGGCGGTCTCGGAGTCACGAATTTCACCAACCATGATGACATCGGGATCTTGACGTAGAATTTCTCGAAGTACGCTAGCGAATGTAAAACCGATTTCCGCATTCACTTGGGTTTGGTTTACTCCTGCAACCTCGTACTCGATCGGATCTTCCACAGTCATAATACGAGTTTCAGGCCTGTGAATTTTACGAATAAACGCAGTCAATGAAGTGGATTTTCCGGAACCGGTAGGTCCGGTGACAAGAACAATCCCGTGTGGTTTTTCCAAGATCGCGGTGATCATCCTTTCGTCTTTGGCAAGCAGACCAAGTTCCGGCATGGAAAGAGGTTGGGATTTCTCATTCAAAAGGCGAAGACTTACGCTCTCTCCATAAAGAGTGGGTAGAGTCGAAACACGAATATCAAGATCACTCTGACCTTGAGTGAAGGTGATACGCCCCCCTTGGGGTCGACGTTTCTCGGAAATATTGATCCCGCTCATAATTTTTATGCGAGATATTATGGCATCCTGAAAACTGCGAAGGTTGTCAGGAACACGAATGGGGACAAGTTGACCATCGATCCTGTAGCGAATTTGGAGAGTTTCCTTGTGAGGCTCGAAATGAATATCGGTCGCACGGTCAACGATTGCCCGCTGGATAACTTCATTGACGAACCGAATGATTGCCGCGTTTTGGTCTTCTAGGTCGTCTCCCGCATCGTCTTCTTCTTCAAGATCGAGATCTGATTCCTCAAGGCTATCGGCACCTATCCCAAAGTTTTCCGTGATGGCGCGGACCACATTCTCGGGCGACCCAAGAGACCACACGGGTTTCTTACCTGACACAGCGAAGACCCAACGACTCATCCTGTTTGTCGGTGGCCACACGGTCACGATGGAGATTTTACCTTCCTCGGAACCTTCCAAGGGTAAGCAACAGTATGCGTGAATAATTCTCAGAGGTAGAAGCCGAGTAGCATTTTCGGGAATCTTAAAGTCATTCAATACGGGAAAACCAACAAGTTTTCCAACTTCAGTAAGGGTGTCATCGATGTTCTTGGAGATATTGGATGCGAGAAGGCGTGCTCGGTCCTCCAAGGGGGCCTTCAAAATATTAACCTTGTCAACATCGCTCAAACCACCGGACCACCAATCGAGTTCCGAAGGTGAAGGTCCACGCGGCGGAGGCATAGCAGTTCTGTCTGATTCCTGCGTCGCGGTTGAATGGGCCTTTTTTTTCAGCTTAATCATTTAAATCAAGGCTTCCTCGGCACAACAAGACGCGGTCGCCCGGATGTAGAAGCGGCAGGTCTTGCGGGAACCCTACTAGGAGCTCGCGGGGGAATCGTAACCGTGCGACGCACGCCCCCAGAGTTAGAGGGAATAACGCGATTGGAGGTGGGGCGTGGAGTCGTTGGTTTTCTGGTAATTGACTTGGGTTTACCTTGACCGGGAACTGGCAAAGTTTTGTTGGCGGATTCACGAAGAGAAAGAGAAACCCCTCCCTTCAGCTTCAAAACATCATTAGCCTCATCAAAACTTTCCACTTCGATATTTGCTTCAGTCAAGGCGTCTCCGGGGGTGACCCAATAACCTTTATTTTTAACCTTGTCGTGGATGCTGAAATGCCAAACGTCCCTGTAGCGAAAAATCCCGCGCAGCTCAAGATTAGGATTTATAGGTTTGGGCTTTGGTGCAACAGGCAGCTGTTTGACAGCAGGAGCAGGAGGGCGGACTGTCTTTGCCCCAGGCGGAAGAAAGGGATTACTTTGAGCAAAAAGGGAAGAGACGCTCATGAGCACAAAGAACACGGATTTCATCAAAATAGGATTCTAAATTTCAATTGTTGACGAAAAAAAGCATCATGGATTTCCAAAATTAATTAATGGTACCGGCGAAGGCTCGTCGCGCTGACTAAAATCAGTTCGTCTTTTCGGAGAATTTTTTGTTTCAGGGGGATTCAAGACACTTCCCGAAGGAGAAGTGAAACGTGGTTTGTAGTGAGGAGATAGGCGCTCATCAATTTGCTCGATATACTCTTTGGTTTTCTGTTCACCCGGTTTAATGATGGTCGGCCTCAGGAAAATAAGCAACTCGGTCGGTGTATACTTAACGGTGGTGGGCTGGAAAAACTTTTTACCGAAGTAAGGAATGGAGCTTAACAGCTTGTAGCTCGATTCAGTCGAATCAACCTGAACCTCCTGCAACCCTCCTAGAACCAAAATTTCACCGTCCTGAATAGTTACGAGAGACTTGGCTTCACGAATTTTTTTCGACGGTAAAGACTGACCTTGAAAAGTATTGGTTACGGTTTCATCGAATTTTTCCGCCGTGACTTCAATCTCCATAAAAATTGAACCCGGAGAAATTATTGTCCCATTTTCATCCAACTTCGGGAGCCCTATTTTAGGTTTCTTTATCTGTAACTCAGTTTTCGCGGTAATGCTGTCACGTTGCCCAGTAGAACTTTCTCCAGTAGTACTTGTTGAATTATATCCATACGTAGGAACAATAATATTTCTTTCATCCTGAATCAGAATATGCACCTCCGGGGCATTGTGAGAGACCATCAAAGAGGGGGTCGAAAAAATCCGGACGTCGTTGCGCTCCGAGGAAAGGGCAAACAGTTGATCCCAACGAATGCCCGACAACTTCCAGTCATGCATTTGAAAAGGAATGGAAGAACCTAATCCGGGCACGCCGAGAACACCCTGAAAGGTTTCAGACACAACATTTCCGGAAACCTGCAGGGGATCATTCCCAGCGGGTTGCTCGATCGTCACCGTTCCATTGTTAGGAGTACCGAATAGACCGTCTCCAGATTCGCCCCTATCGTACTTAGACCATTCTAAATTCTTGAGAAGAGCATCGATTCCACGCTGGTTTTGTTCCGTGAGGTCGACCATCACAAAGATGGTGTCAATGCGGGCTAGTGGCAGTGGGTGATCCAATGACTCGATCATCCTACCAATTTCCTCAATGTCGGCTTTCGTTCCATAAACCAGTATGGCATTACTACGCTCATCCGCAGAAATTGTAATGAAGTCGCTGAATTCATGAGAACCTTCAGACCCAGAATCAGTACTGGAAGCAGTCGACGCAGCAGCTTTTGCAGCACCTCCTGGTGTCGGTGGTTTGGGCACTCCGGAATTAGCAGCTTGCGGACGAGCTGAGGCGGACTTTCTGCCTTGCACCTGTTGCTTGATTCTTTGCTGGTTTTTTATGACTTCATCTAAAATAGCCTGTATGTCCTTCGCTTCCGCATGTTGAAGTTTGTAAAGGTTCGAACTGGTCTTCATTTTAACGGGAGCGTCCAGTGTCTCCAAGATGAATTGGATTGTTTCCAAGTTCTGTGAGCGCGTCACGACAAGGAGCTTCCCAGTTCTTTCGTCAGAATCAACTTGGGTAGTGCCCCCGAGAAACGGCTTGAGGCTTCCCTCTATCATGGCTTTTAGCTTTGTCTCCAATTCTCGAGCACCTGCATGCGTTGTGGTCCAGACAAAAAACTCAGTTCCAAGATCTTCCTTGCGGATCGGACGATCAATGGTTTCAAGCAATTTTTCCATTCGCTGAAGATTGAGAAGCGAATCGGTAATCAAAATACTGTTGGCTTTTTCGAAAACAAGAAGAGTTGACACATTGGGCGTGGCAAAAGAGTTCAATTGCTCACGAACCTCCACTGCGGGAGCATACAAAAGGTGGAACATCTTGATATAGATTCTTTGACTTGGAGCCAACTGGGCAGTGGAACCCTCAAGCCAAATCGGCACCTGAGCGTTGACGCCTAATGCAGGAACGGCTTTCCAGAAAAGATTGTCGATCTTGGTCATCGCAATACCATTCATGGTTAAAAGACTCTCA
>JABHOU010000335.1 GCA_018695085.1 Opitutia bacterium
AGTCGAAGGAGGCATCGGCGGCTTCGTATTCATAGCCGCGAAATTCGAGCTTCTTCAACTCCTCCAGAAAAGTCTTCATCTCCGGTGAGCGGGATTCCACCTCAACTCCCATTTCCTTCGCCTTCATCATGATGCTGCTGCGACCGGACATGTCGGAGACGAGAACGCGCGTGCGGTTGCCCACTAGCTCGGGGGCGATATGTTCGTAGCTACGATCGGCCTTGGAGGCGGCGTCGGCGTGAACGCCTCCCTTGTGGGCAAAGGAAGCCGAACCTACGTATGGGGCTCGAATATCCGGCCGGAGGTTGGTCGCGTCGTCCACGAAAAGGGAAAGGTCTCGTAACTTGGCCAAGTTCGATTGGCAGCTCATGTCTTTCCCCATTTTCAGGGAGGGGTTGGGGATGATGGTGGTGAGGTTGGCGTTCCCGTTGCGCTCACCGTATCCGTTCATCGTGCCCTGCACCATGACGGCTCCCGCTTCCAGTCCCGCCAAGCTTACGGCCACGCCTACGCCAACGTCGTTGTGGCAATGAACACCGACTCGAGTGGAGGGAAATCGTTCGACGACCGTTCTCGTGATTTTCTCTACCTGTGGCACGAGCTTGCCGCCATTGGTCTCGCAAAGCACGAGAAAGTCGGCCCCACCTCTTTCAGCCGCTTCCAAGGTGGAGAGAGCGTACTCCGGATTGTCGAGGTAGCCGTCGTAGAAGTGTTCGGCGTCATAGATTACTTCCTTCCCCTGTTCCTTGAGGTAGCGAACGGAGTCCTCGATCATGGCCAGATTTTCCTCGGCCGTGGTTCGGATCACCTCGGTTACATGCAAAAGCCAGCTCTTCCCGAAAATCGTTACCACGGGGGTTGAGGCATCAAGCAAAAGCTGAATCTGGGCATCTTCTTCAACGGCAACATTTGCCCGTCGAGTGGAACCGAAGGAAGCCACCTTCGCGTGTTGCAGGTCCAGTTCATTAGCTTTCTCGAAAAAGGCCATGTCTCTGGGGTTGGACCCGGGCCATCCGCCCTCGATATAGTCGATGCCGAACTGGTCGAGCTTTTCGGCCACGCGCATTTTTGCGCTCACAGTGAAAGAGACACCCTCACCCTGAGAACCATCTCGCAAGGTGGTGTCGTATATCAGTACGTTGGAATTGGATTGGTCGTTCATGAAATGTAAGTAAAAGTTTTAGTATTCGAGGAATACTTAGCTAAAGGAAAATTCCTGGACTGTGCCAGAAGAGAAAAATGCCAGTGTAGTCGAGCTAAGGAAAGTTTTGCCCAAAACGCAACCCGTTGAAGCGACGGCGTTTCGGGCTACGAAATTCGAATCTTGGCCATGCCGAAGGCCAATGGTTTACGTAAGTGGCTTTTCATTAAGGATAAGTGTTGTGATTATTAGACATCTTGTCCTCTGGAAATGCAACTGCAAAGGCGAATGGTTTGCGGACCTTGGGGTTCTCCTCGTCTTAGTCGTGATCATGGTGGGAGGAGAGGCTGGAGTTCTTTACTTACGCTTTTTCCTTCCGGGGTCGAATAGAAACCGAAGTCTGCGGGGAGACAGGAATTTCGATGCCTTTGGTGATCGGGAGAAGGGTGCTTTTGTCGCGTTCTTGATGAAAGTCCAAGTGTTTCGAAGGAGTGAGCGTTCACGGCGAACTTTGTGATAAGCACGCCGAAAGTCTGAATCTTGACCTAATCGTCGTTGGAGTTTTTGACGTTCTGCGGGAGTAACTAATCCTTGGAAAAGACGTCTAGCGGTATGTTCCAAATCCTCGGAATCAGTGGATTCCTTTCGGTCCAATGAGGTGTCGTCTTGGTGGGGTAAGTTCACTTTAAATAAAAAGGGTTTACCATAGCTTCTTGGAATTCCTTGGCAAATCAACATTAATTTTTCTATTCGCGGGAAGTGAGTTGAGTTATTTGCCTTTTTTATCACAAGAAGTTTTCCGAATGCTTTTTTCCCCATCCAAATAGCAAAAGGCGGCGGACCCGTATGGATCCGCCGCCTTCTTTTGCTTTTTAAGGATAAGTGCGTATATAAACTAAATATGAGTTTATAAATTTTGGTTTGTGGTTTCTGATTGGCTGGAAGCCACTGCGGTTTCGGTTTGTTCGGG
>JABHOU010000299.1 GCA_018695085.1 Opitutia bacterium
AACTCAGTTCCAAGATCTTCCTTGCGGATCGGACGATCAATGGTTTCAAGCAATTTTTCCATTCGCTGAAGATTGAGAAGCGAATCGGTAATCAAAATACTGTTGGCTTTTTCGAAAACAAGAAGGGTTGACACATTGGGCGTGGCAAAAGAGTTCAATTGCTCCCGAACCTCTACTGCGGGAGCATACAAAAGATGGAACATCTTGATATAGATTCTTTGACTTGGCGCCAACTGGGCAGTGGAACCCTCAAGCCAGATCGGCACCTGAGCGTTGACGCCTAATGCAGGAACGGCTTTCCAGAAAAGATTATCGATCTTGGTCATCGCAATACCATTCATGGTTAAAAGACTCTCAATCGCCATGAGAGCTTCCCTTTTTGTAAGAATGTTGAAACTATCGAAGTTCAGTTGTACCTGAGGCAGGTTTTGAGGGCGCAAAATGTAGCGTCCTGTCCACAACTGGAGCATTTCCAATGCGTCCTTAGCCGGCAGATCCCTTAGCTTGATCCGATCAAGAGGTTCGTCCAAACCCTCGATGCCTAAAAGTTCCGCAGGATCTGAAAACAAGGCTGCTCCTCCAAGGAAACCCGTTTCATCGAGGATCGGTTCTGCAGTCGGAACATTCGGTACAGGGACGCCGGCATCAGGTGGAGCAGGAATGTTCGAGTTCACGGGAGGTGGGACGGCGGATGCCGGTGGTGGAAGGGAGGGAACCACTGGCACTCCAGATGGAATACCTGAAGGAGGTGCAGGGATTCCTCCGGGAAAAGCAGGAATTGCTGATGGTGGAGGGGGAATGCTTCCAGCAGGAGGTAGAACCTGTGCTTGAGAAAAGATTTCATTCCCAAAAAATGCCAAGAGGAGGAAGAAGTAGGAGCCTTTCCTAGAGGAAAGCCAGTTGTCGTAATAGTTTTTCATGAAAATTCTGGATTACAATATCAAGAGGTTTCAACCATCTGCAAACTCGACTGAACTTACGTGAAAGACGGCATCATAGGTGATCGTTTCGTACGGCTTGCTTTTAGGTGGGTAATTCGGTTCCACCTCTACTTCGCTGAGAAACATATAGGGACTTTCCTTGCGAATTAACGCAGCAAATTCATTTACGTTTTCATAAGTGGCTTTCTTAAATGTAATTTTTACGGTGTGTTGCTTATAGCGTTCCCTCTCCTCGGTTTCCAGTTCCCTATATTCACGGTTACGAAAAACCTTATCGGCCAATGAAGATGCTCGATTACTGAGCTGCCGTCGATCGTAGCTAATATTCTGCTGTTCTTGCTTATGCCGTATCAAGGCGGCATCGATGTCAGCCCGTAGGTTAAGAATACTGAGATGACCTTCAATACGAGTTCCCGCATTCGACCACATCCCGAAAGCATCCAAACCGGCTTTTGCAAGAATAACAAAAGCAGAACAAAGAGCCATCCACTGAAAAACCAGTAGAAAAACCTGCTCGCGCCCCTTCATGCCGGAAAACCACTTAGGCATAATCAATCAACCTCCTTCGTCCTCTTGAATAGCCTCGTTGGAGGGGGCATTTGCCTGCTCAATGATTTTTTCCTCATTTAACATAAGTTGAATCTCGAAAGTCGTCTTCCCTGCCGAACTTACAATTTTGCGCTTTAGCTCTCCACTTTTAGTGGTCTGAACATTACCAACCCCATTTTCGACAAGGCCCTTGATGAAACTGTTTACCGCCTCCACGCTCCTCCCCTGCCCCTCAAGAAAGATGTCATTTCGGCTGTCGAACTTTGCGTTTGTAAACCAAAGGTGAGGTTCGTCACCCTGCCCTCCGCGATGAGCAGCAAGCCTCCCAAGGGACCCAAAAGGATCGATTCCTCCAAGTTTGTTCTGGCGAAGTTTTTCCAAAAGTTTTTGGGATTCCAAAACAAGAGGTACTTGCATCCCCTTTTCGGTCGCTTCTGAATCTCTTGCGTCAGCCTTGTTTTCAAAAACCCTTATGCCCACAAAAGCTACCACCAAAGCCGCTACCCCTACTCCCCATGCTAGGAAAGCGGTCCATCGACGACGAACCCATTCTCGCCGCGATTGCTCCGTTTGCTTAAAGGCGAGTGAGCGAACATCGCAATTCCACAAAACTTCCGCAGACAGGTTGATTACCTCATTAGGAGAATCCTCTTCATCCGAGTTTTCAACAAAATGTTCGAAGTCGAAAAAACCGTCATTCGTACGGGAAACTTCGCCAGTAACAACAATCTGAGGAGAGATCTCAAATTTTTCGAGGGAAAACAGGGAGAGCAATTTTCCTCGAGTTTCGTCGCAGCGACCTTCCTCGTCTTCCTCAGGAGAGATCGGAAGTGAAAACAATTGAGTGGGAACGGGACAGTCAGGTTCGAATGATGCCGCCGTTAATGTTTCCTCATGCCGAAGAAAGCTAATGGTTGGTTTTTCAAATTGCGTAACGAAAAGAGAAACGAAGGAAGGAAATACTCGTCGAAATACTTCCAAATCCTGCCAACCCATCTGGCGAAGTTTAAATGCTGAAGCACCAAACAAAATCATCTTCCCGTGCTCGATCGAACAGAAATACCCCCATGCCAATTGTTCAAGGGGGTAAGGAGAAAGACCCTCCTCCTCCAATGATTGCCGAGCATAAGCGAGGAAATCCTCAGGATTTAGGTTGCGAGGAACGTCAATCGACTCACAGAAGAAATGTTCACCGGGAATGCGAAGAACGATGTCTCTTAGTTCTTCGGGCGATGAGACCGGAACATTCTCTTCAATGTCAGCCATAAATTATAAATATTTCCACTACGAATGGAATCGTAGTAGGAGGAAGAAACTTTAATTGGGTAGGATTCTTGAATTATTTAAATACTACGCGCGCGAATCAGTCGACCAAATTTTCATTTTCTCGCAAAGCGATAATCCGAAAAGGATACTGTAATTTGGAAAAGTTCGGATCAAGGGGTCCGCGACCTCGGTTTTTACTTTTGGATGTTCGTGAATTTGGTGTACGTACGGCAGGAACGGAACGAGCGGGTCCAGGCGTAACCGGAGTTCTTACAGACGAG
>JABHOU010000431.1 GCA_018695085.1 Opitutia bacterium
ACCTTCATGAGCAGGAAAGCTCTTGTTTCCTTTTTGGAGGAACAAGTGGCCGACGCCAAGGAGCAGGGCGTTCTGTTCTCTCTTCACATGAAGGCGACCATGATGAAGGTGTCCGACCCCATCATCTTCGGGCACGGCGTAGAGGCGTTCTTTCGTCCGGTGTTCGACAAACACGCCGATGCCATCGCCGAGCTCGACGTGAACGTGAAAAACGGCTTCGGCGATCTCTTGGCCAAAATCGAGTCTTTGCCCGAAGACGAGAAGGCACAGATCGAGGCGACCATTCGCGATTGCTATGACAATGGCCCGGGCATTGCCATGGTCAATTCGGACAACGGCATCACCAACCTTCACGTCCCCTCCGACGTCATCATCGACGCATCCATGCCCGCGATGATTCGCACCTCCGGGCAAATGTGGAACGCCGAGGGCAACCCGCAAGACGCCAAGACCGTAATTCCCGACAGCTCCTACGCCGGCGTCTACGCCGCTACCATCGACTTCTGCAAAGAACACGGCGCTTTCGATCCGACTACCATGGGCACCGTTCCCAACGTCGGGCTCATGGCGCAAAAGGCGGAAGAATACGGTTCGCACGACAAAACCTTCGAAATCCCGTCCGACGGCTCGGTTCGCGTCCTCGATTCGAGCGGAAACGTTCTCACCGAGCATGCCGTGGATACGGGCGACGTTTGGCGTGCTTGTCAGGCAAAGGACGCTCCTATCCGCAACTGGGTCGAGCTTGCCGTCTCTCGTGCACGAGCAACCGGAAGTCCCGCCGTTTTCTGGCTCGACGAGAATCGCGCTCACGACGCGGAGCTAATCAAGAAAGTGAACCGACACCTCGGCGATCACGATACCGACGGGCTCGACCTCCAAATCCTCGCTCCCTCCGATGCCACCAAATTCACCCTGGCTCGCTCCAAGGCGGGAGAAGATACCATATCGGTGACCGGAAACGTTCTTCGTGACTACCTCACCGACCTTTTTCCAATCCTCGAAGTGGGGACGTCGGCCAAGATGCTTTCCATCGTTCCCTTGATGAACGGCGGCGGACTTTTCGAGACCGGGGCAGGGGGGTCCGCCCCTAAGCACGTCCAGCAGATGGAAAGGGAAAACCACCTCCGTTGGGATTCCCTCGGGGAATTTCTAGCCCTGGCCGTTTCCTTCGAACACCTAGCCACGACGAACGACAATCTTAAGGCCGCCGTTCTCGGCCGAACCTTGGACGACGCCACCGATCTCTTCCTGCGCCACGACAAGTCGCCTTCTCGCAAGGTCAACGAGCTGGATAACCGTGGAAGTCACTTCTATTTGGCCCTCTACTGGGCGCAGGCTCTAGCTGAACAGACGGACGACGCAGATCTTCAAGCCGCCTTCGCTCCCGTCGCCGCCGAGCTCGTATCCAACGAAGAATCCATCCTTCGCGAAATGATCGACGTTCAAGGCCCGCCCGCGGATTTGGGAGGCTACTACCTCGTCGACGAAGTGAAGACCTCCGCCGTCATGCGCCCAAGCGCGATCTTCAACGAAATCATCGGAAAGCTTCTTAGTTAGGAATCGCCCTTAGCATGATTAGCGGAGGATTCGCCGCTTGGAATTCGTCTTGCCGAACCAAATGGGTTCAGGTTCAATCGTCTTTGTGGTCAACACTGTTTTCAGCCGGTGAAAGCTTCAGTGCATGACAAAATCATTTACGGAATAATCTTCAGCGTTTTTTTCGGGTTGTCAGCCTATGCGGCGACGAAAGACACGGGTTGGGCTTGTTTGGGCTTTTGGGTTCTCCCTTTTGTTTACATTCTGATGAGCATTTGGAGAAGCGATAAAGTTTCCTTCCTGATCAAGGTAATGTTTCTTGTGAGTTACGTTTTGGGAGGATTCGTGATGGTGAATGTACATCCGGGTGCCGGTTCGCTTATCGTTTTTTTGGCGCCAGCCCTTATCTTGTGGATTTCTGGGGTGATCTGATAACGGGTCCTCAATGCATTCGGATGACCCCTACTGCAGGTTCCGGTTGTCGGAAGTACCAACAAGTAAGGTTGTGTGTCCTAATCTACGAAGAGAATGCAGATGGGAGAGGGGACGTTGATCACCGAACCTCTTTGGTAGGTCAAGCGTCCGGTGGTCTGATCTATGCGGTGGGCGGCGATGGTGTTGGAATCGGCGCCTGCGGCTAAAAGCCAATCGGCTCGTGGCGTCAGATTGATGTTTCTTGGAAAGGCTCCTCGGATGGGTTGAATCTGTTCTACTTTCAGTTTTCCCGTACTTGACTTGGCATGGTAGAGGGTGACGCTGTCGTGCCCGCGGTTGGAGGAATATACGAATTTGCCGCCGGGATGGACGAGAATCTCGGCGGAGGAATTGAAACTTTCGGCGGCTTTTGCTTCCTCGCTGAGAGCCGGTGTGGTGGTCAGGGCTTTGGCCAAACCATTCTTTGGGTTCCAAGAGAAGGTCGTTACGGAGAGGCTGAGCTCGTTGAGCAGGTATATGAATTTCCCGTCGATGGAAAAGCGCATGTGACGGGGACCTCCTCCGGGAACGGATTGGCCGAATGCGTGAGGGGTAATGGCGGTTTTGTCGGCATTGACCTTGTAGATGACGATTTGATCCAGACCGAGGTCGGGCACCAAGGCGAATTTGCCGTCCGGGGAGAAGCCGCACCAGTGAGGATGAGGAGAATCCTGCCGCCGTTGCACCACCTTGGATCCACCCTTGTGTTCGTGGATTGTGGGTTCGCCCAAATTTCCTTTGGCGTCGAGGGGGAAAAGGGCGGTGGAGCCGCCTCCGTACTGGGCGGTGAGAAGAAACTTTCCGCTCGGATGTACCGCAATGTGAGCGCCGCCTCCGTCGGGGCACACCATACGGGTGAATTCCTTTAGTTCTCCACCTGCTGATCTTTGGTAACCCACGGTTCCCGCTTTTCCATCCCAACGGCTCAGGGAATAGAGAATCTTTCCATTTGGGTGGTGAGCGAGGAATCCGGGCGAACCGATCTTGGCCGCGAGTTTGGCGGGTGAGAATTTTCCGTTATCCGGATTGAAGGTGGCGTGATAAATGCCTTCCGCTCCGCGTCCCCCGGTACCGAAGAAAACCTCGATAGGCTTGGCGAAGGATAGGGACCCGATGGCAAAGAAGAAGGTGATTGCGATGAATTGTTTTAGAAATTTCATAAGTTTGCCACGGATAATGCGGACTAGTTGGCGTTGTCAATTTGGATTTGAAGGTAATTCTTGATCTTCTACTGAGTGTCGATCATGCCCCTGTTTTTCCAATTTTCGGTACCACTCGTAAAGTCCGCTGTGGTCAAGCTCTCCTAGCCCATCCTCTATCATCCTTTCCCAAAGCTTCTTGTTGGTCTCCAGCATAGGGAGGGTCAACTTGTTTGCGGTCGCCACGTTGGAGGCTTCGACCAAATCCTTCAGTTGGTTGATCGCCGTGCCACCGGGTTCGAAGTCTTCTTCGATCATCCTGAGTCCATGCTGGTGGAGAATCTTGCTCTGGGCGAAGCCGCCCAACAAGGCAGTTCGGGTAGCCTTCAGGTCGACTCCGTTTTCCCGGCACAAAAGAAAGGCTTCGCTCAGAGACGCTATGGTCGAGGCGACGATGACCTGGTTGGCCAACTTGGCGCATTGCCCGGCTCCGCTCGGTCCCATGTAGGTGATGGTGGTACCCAGCAAACCAAGCACGGGACGTATTGCATTCACGCTTTCTTCCCGACCTCCCGCCATGATAGTCAGATTTGCCTCGCGAGCTCCCTTTTGCCCTCCAGAAACGGGGGCATCGATCCAGTCGGACCCAATGCCAAGAGCCTTCTCTTGCCAACCTCTCGTGGCTTCGACCGCCGTGCTTCCCATGTCGATGACCTTTGAGCCGGTAGCCAGTCCAGCGAAAAGCCCGTCCTCTCCTTCTACCACCTCGCCGACCGAGCTGGCATTGGGCAGGCTCAGGAAGATCAGTCCGTCCCCTACACCTTGCGCCGCTTCGCTCGGACTGGATGCAACGTCCGCTCCTTCGCCGGTCAGTTCCTCAAGGACTTGCTTGCTCCGATTGAAAAGCGTGATCCGGGCACCTGCTCTCATCAGGTGACGGGCCATGGGCTTGCCCATGTTTCCCAGGCCGATGAACCCGATTCGACTGTCGCTTACCGAATGCATTTGGAGACAAGAAACATGCCTTTGCTTGGGATATGACAAGGTCTTCGAATCATGCGGAAACTAGCTCTCCAGTCCACGGATGGTCGACTTGGTGCTGCTTCCGAATTTTTCGATCTCCAAACCCATGCGTTGAGCAAGCGGGACAAAGAGGTTGGCGAAGGGAGTGTTATTATCGGGGTCATGGGCAACGTGGCGACCGTGTTTGTAGCCGCCGCCAGCGAGCAGAATGGGTAAGTTGCGCCAACTGTGCGATGAAGCGTTGCCGAGGTTGGAACCGAAGAGGATGGCAGTGTGATCGAGCAGACGGTCGCTGCCTTCCTTCACGCTTTTGAGTTTGGTGAGGAATTCGCCGAGCACTTCAAACTCAGCGGCTTCGATGCGGGCCAATTCCTCGATCTTGTTTTCGTCACGGCCGTGATGAGAGAGCATGTGCCAGTCGGTTCGCACGCCGGGGATGTTGCTGGGTACGGCATTCATTCCGCCAATGGAGAAAGCGATCACGCGCGTCGAATCTGTCTGCAAAGCCAGCAGGATGAGGTCGTACATTAGCCGTTGTTTGGCAAGGATATCGTTGCGATCGGCAACGTCCTGCGGTTCATCATAATTGACCTTTGGCTTGGGGCGATTGGCCCACTGTTTGTTCTGTTGCAAACGGACTTCCAGTTCACGGACCGAAGTGAAGTATTCGTCAAGCTTCTCACGATCGCGCGCGCCGAGGGTCAAATTGAGCGTCTTTGCATCGTTTAGCACCGTATCCAGAATACTTCGGCCACGCTCGAGGTCCTTGATTTCTTCGGCCACTTCCTTCTCGGTACCGTTGAAAAACAGTTGACGGAAAATCTTTGCCGGATGTGTCTGGGCTGGGATTTGCACACCATTGGCAGTCCAAGACAGCGACTGCCCGCGCGCCCCAACGGTGAGTGAAGGAAACCGCGTAGCCGCGCCAATGTGCTTGGCCATCAACTGATCGATTGAGATTGTGTTTTTAAACCCAGCCAATCCCGGGTGCGGAGCGCTGGTTAACCAAGTGAGTTCGCTTGTGTGACCACTGGCACCGTTTGAGTTCGGATGTGACAAACCCGAGAACACCGTAAAATCCTTCCGGTGTTGCTCAAGCTTTTGCAGATAAAGGGGTATCTTGTAGTTCGCGCCGGTTTCAGTGGGAATGAAGTGGGGCGCGTGAAAGCCGAGGCCCCCATTCATCGCTACAAAACGCTTGGGCGGTGCGGAAGCCTTGGCGAAGGCGGGCGTCATGGCGCTCAGGAACGGCAGGGCCACGGCGGCCCCCGTGCCCTTCAGAAAGGTGCGGCGGTTCAACGAGGTTTTGGTGGCGACGAAGCTCATGTTACTTGTTTAGAAAAATCTTGGATTCAATAATATGGTGAAAGAGGTCGCGAACGCGATGTTTGTTTGGAGCGGTGTCCAGCGTAATGCGATCAAGCTCGGTGCGGTCAGAAAAGCCAAGTTCACGCCCTGTCGCAAAGGTGAGGAGCTTGGCGGCAAATGCTCGGGCAAGACGGTCATCATGCTGAGCGAGATAATCACGGTAGCCGCGGAAATCCTGATAACGCGAGCCATCGAGAAACTTGCCGGAACTATCCACTTCGGGTCCGAGGCGATACACCACCTTGCGGCCTCGAACGAGGGCTTTCACCTTATCTCCGCCTTTACTGCGGAATCGATCGCGACGCATACCGGTAACGTCGAAGCTTTCCAATGCAAACCCGAGTGGATCAATGTGGTTGTGGCAGGAAGCGCAACTGGAAACGTTGCGGTGTTTTTCCAAAAGCTCGCGCAAGGAGGAAGCTCCTCGGATATCCGGTTCCACGCCGGGGATATTCGGAGGGGGTGGCGTTGGAGTGATGCCAAGGATACGCTCCATCACATAGACTCCACGCACTACGGGCGAGGTAGCCGAACCATTGGCTGACACCTTCATTACGCTGCCTTGGCTTAGGAAACCGCCCCGCCAGCTGTCGGCGGGCAAGTTCACTTTGCGGAACTGCGAGCCCGTTACGTCGGGGATGCCGTAGTGCTCGGCCATACGATCGTTGATCATGGCGAAATCACTCTTCACGATGTTGGCAACCGGATGATTGCCTTCGATCAGCTCACGCAAAAACGCCTCCGTCTCCCGTGGCATGGAAAAACGCAGGTACGGTTCATACTCCGGATACAGAGTGCGGTCGGGTATTGTGAAATCCATGTCCCGCAGGTTGAGCCACGCCTCGGTGAAGTCGGTAATGAACCGCTCGAAGCGTTTGTCTTTGAGCAACCGTTCGGTCTGGTCACGGAGATTGGCACGTAGTTTACCAGCACGGGCAAGGCCCAGCAACTCAGCGTCAGGCGCAGTGCGTGTGAGAAAATAGGAAAGACGGCTGGCGAGCGCATGATCATCCAACTCTCCGGCCGGTTCGCGCAAGTAAAGAAAGTGAGGCGAGCTTAACACTGCTGTCGCTGCGGTGCGCAACGCAGGCTCAAATAACTCGCCTTTGGCCCGTTCGCTTTCAAAGAGTTTCAGGTAGGGAACCACCTCTTTGGCATTCACCGGTCGACGGAACGCTGCGTTTGTCAAACGGGCCAGAGCCTGTTCGGCATCGGTTTTTTCATCGGATGATTTAATTTCAAATTTCGGTTTGTACCACGACTTTTTGCGGTCATTCGGATTGCGTGGCGAAATCTCCACGCGGTTAATGCCTTTCAGGATCAGCTTGTGTCCTGCGGATGGAAATTGGCTGATCAAAGGGCCTTCGATTTCCACCGAGTGAATCGCTAGTCCCGGCCCCTTATACTCTTTAGCGTGAATTTTCTTCGGGCGTCTCCTGCCTAGGTCCGAGTCTGAAATTCCGTAGGGCTCGACTTGGATCATGTAGCCGTCTCCCATGAAGGCCGTCAGTTCCACGACATGCGTCTTGCCGGAAGCTCCGGGTGGAAAGGAAAAGTATCCAAAGATAGGCTTTTCGGCTCCTTGCTTGAAGGTCGTTGCGCCTACGGAGAATGTGATCGGGGTCTCAGACTGGTAGGCGAAGCCGCGAACCTTGATCCGGTACAATCCCTCGCCACGCGTATTCGCCGTTCGGATCATGCCCGTGGGATACCCGTACGGCGAAAATCGCACCACCGAACCGTCTTCAAGCTTGAGCCGGTTGTCGCCCAAGTACCGGTCCAGTCTTTTGTCGTCCGTGTAACGGCCCACGCGCTTCTGGGGTTCGGGTGCCTGGGTCGTCTTGGCAATAGCCTCTTCCAGCGCAACACCACAGGCCTTGAGATACATTTTCATGTGTTGCATGGAAACGCCCAGAGCGTCACCGACATTGTCAAACTCATGCGAACGCCCATCTTCGGGAAGCATGCTTCCGAGCTCCAGCGACGTGCCGAAAAGATCGTTCATCGTATTCTCATACTCGCGCTGGTTCAAGCGCCTGAGCACGGTGCCCTTGGACTTCTCGTGAGCCGCCACCAGAACGGGTTCAAGCTGAAGCCTCAGTTTCTTGAGTTCATCCGCTTGGGGGCGGTCCTTGATCTTCTTCGGCGGCATTTCACCGGTAATGGCCCGGTCGTAAATTCGTTCCCATTTCGCGAAGACTGCGGGGTCGGACAATTTGTCGGACAGTTCGTCCATCGCCAAGCCGCCCTTCTTGGCGCCGTCCCCATGGCAATCATAGCAATGAAGCTCCAGTATTTCGGACAGTTCATGCTTCCAGTCTTTGGCCCCCAAGTTGACCAATCCAAGAAAAAGGAAAGCGATCAATGAAATTTTACTCATACACTGAGTCTCTTTAATAGTTCCCAAGAGGAGGATTCCACAAAAAAATAGGACGACTTTCTTATTGCAATCTAGTTGCGTTAAGGCGATGTTGGGATTTCTAATGAAGTTTTTCCTGTCCATATGTTGTCTGGTCCTCTGCATGGGGCTTTCAATATCAGCGGTTTCGCCTGACTTTCATTCTTTTTTCTTTCATTCCAATAAGGCCTGTCCTCATTCGGATAAATCCACTCCATGCCATTCTCATGAAGATAAAGAGGAAAAGGAAGGCGATGAAGGGAGTTCCTGTCCGGTGCTTCTTTTTAACAAGTCCTCTCAATTTTCCCATTTCCCTGTTTGTTTGCCACAGGCTGTTCTTTCGGTCGTCGAGTTATCTTTTGAAGATCGCGAAAGTGCATGGTTTTGTCGCAAGACCATTTCCGTTTGGGCTAGGGGACCTCCCCATCGAGCGTAGTCATTTCGTGTAGCGTCGGCTTCCGAGAATTCTCTGGGAGCGGCACCTTTCATTCCTTTTTAGCCAAACGAGGACCAAGCCTCATTTGCAGTCGAGGCCTTGGTTTTTCTCTATCTTACTCTCTTATCCAAATGAAATATTTACCTTCCACACTTATGATTTTCGCTTCCTTGGCTACGGCTCAGGACAAAAATTTAAACGAACGATTAGAGGAACTCGAACCTCTCGTCGTCGAGTCCTCTCCACTTAACACAAAAGTCGAGGATTTGACCCAAGCATGGAGCGTGCTGAACAAAAGCGAGCTTGAAAAAGCAAAGGCCAACACAATAGCGGATACCTTGGCCAATCAGCCCGGAATCCACCAGACTTACTTCGGGCCCAGCTCAAACCGTCCCATCATTAGAGGCTTGGGCAAGCACCGCATCCGCATGCTTCAAAACGGCGTGGAGTCCTTCGACTTTTCCGCATCTTCCGCAGATCATGCCGTTAATATTGATCCCATGTTGATTGAGCGAATCGAGATGCTTAGAGGTTCATCGGCCCTTTTGTACGGTTCCAACGCCATCGGCGGAGCGGTCAACGTCATTGACCGCAGCATTCCCACTCGCTCCTTCGCCGGTTCTCCGGGGGCAGTCTTTCGTACTGGCTACAACAGCGTGAACGATGGTTGGAACGTTGGCGGAATGGGCTTTGCGGGCACGGAATCCCTCAGCTTTCAAATCAACGGGTCCAATAGGGATTACGATAATTACGATTCCCCCGTCGGCAAGATCGCCAACAGCATGGGAGAAAGTCATTCCTATGGGCTGGGGGGGGCTCGCATTTGGGACAACGGCTACGCAGGTATGAGCTTTTCCTCGCTGGAAAACATCTACGGAGTCCCTGGTGAACATGCGGATCTCGAAACCCGAATCGAAATGGAAAGCGATCGCTTTCAGGCTCGTTCCGAGTTCGATGTCACGGGTTCGGACTTCCTGAAAAGCGTGCAATTGACTTTGGGCTACGGGGACTATCTCCACAATGAAATCGGCAAGGAAGACGAAAACGCCACTGAAACGGAAACGCACTCCACTTTCATCCGGGATGGATTCGAGACTAGAATTGCCTTTGTGCATGAGCTAGGCTCCCTGCGCGGTGTATTTGGCTTTCACGGCCTTTTCGACAACCTCAAGATTGCTGGTGAAGAAAGCATTTTTGGCGGGGACGAGGCAAACGGAACCATCGGCGCCATCTCGGGAGAGGATTCTAGCAGGATTGCCTTCTTCCTTATGGAGGAATTCGATCTCGGGGACACCACTCTGGTCAACGCCGGCATCCGTTGGGAAAACCATGATCGCGACTTGCAAGGCGAAAAGGATACCGACGAGTCCATCTTCAGCGCGGCCGGCGGCATTTCCCAACAACTCGGCGAAGAATGGACGCTCAGCGGCAATCTCAATTACACGGAACGTACTCCGGAGACTGCGGAATTGTACAGCTTCGGGCCCCACCACGGCACGGAATCATTTGAAATCGGCAACCCCGCCCTAAAGAACGAGACCGCAACCGGCGTGGAAGTCATCCTGCGGCGCAACATCGGCAAGGTCACGGGACAACTCTCCGCCTTCCACACCCAATTTGACAATTACGTCTTCCTAGAGGCCAACGGCAATGAACGGTTAGTACACGGAGAAGACATGCGTGAAATGCAGTATGAAGGCGCCAAGGCCGAGTTCAGGGGACTGGAGGCCGAGATCGACTGGCTTGCTCTGGAGAATCCCGGCTGGTCGCTCCTGCTCTCCGCATACGGCGACATGGTGCGTGGAAAGAACGAGACCGAAGGAACCTACCTGCCTCGGATTCCTGCCTCCAGACTGGGTGTCGGCTTTGAAATCCAAGCAGATAGGCTGACCTTTGGCATGGATCTCAATCACGCCTTCAAACAGGACGAGATACCCGTGCATGAAGAGGAAACCGGCGGTGGAGGTGGTCATGACGATCATGATCACGAGCCTACGCCCACGGCCTCCCATTCCCTGCTGAACGCCTACGCCAGTTATGATCTCAGCATGGGAGACGCCGCAGGCCAAATCTTCCTTCGCGGGCACAACCTTACTGATGAGCTAGCCCGCCTTCACTCCTCCTTGCTCAAGGATTCCGCCCTTTTGCCCGGGGCAGGAGTTGAGATAGGCCTGAGGCTTGATTTTTAGTGCACGGAATTCGGACTCTCGACAACCGAATGGATGGATGCAAAGAGGACAAATAAAAGGAATCTGGCAATCATGGAGGTGATCCTGGGACGGTAAAAAAAAGGGAATCAACTGTCGATCAATGGGAATGACCAAGGTTGAGCTGAACGGATTTGCTTGCCGCCAGATCAATGCCCTTGGCGTCCAATCGAGCCTCTACCCTCCACTTTATTCGCGTCCGTCTGTCGCTTAGCAACCTAAAGGCCGAAACCAAGGTTTGCCCGATTCCCGAATTCATGAATTCGGGAGATTGCATGTTGGGGGTTGAGATTTGAAAGTCATATTTCGCGAAATACCCTCCCGGATATTCGCGAGCGTTTTCCACCGTGATCTGGTCACAATAAATCTCGTCTCTCCTCGTTCTTTTTTTGTCGCCATCTCGGATTTCAGTTTCTTTCACTCCCCTAAGAGTAACAATCAACTGGTTTCCTTGAATAGCCTTCTTCGTCACGAGGTCAAAACTTCCGGAAATAACCTGTCCGGCGCCAAAGGAAGCTTGTGGTATGGTCAGTTTGATAGAACCGCGTAAAAATCTCATCACAAAATAAATAACGGCACCGATCAGTAGAAGCGCCAAGACGGCGCAAATGATGATTGAGAGAGTGTTTTCGGGCATGTCGTTACTTTCTTTAACCTTAAGTTGGTAGAATCCTAAAAAATGAGAGTTCTCCTTTAGAGGACTCTTGTCGTATTATCAATAAGTTAGCTTCACTGCTTTTTTAAAGCGAAAGCTAAAATGCTTTTGATTGTGACTGGGCGCAGTCAACTACGACTGAATACTTTTTTATAGAGTATGTAGGCCAAGAATGCACCTATGACCTGAGCGGCGCAAAAAGCCATCACGTCGTCCGGACTTATGCCGGCAAACGTGTTCGAGAAAGCCCTACCAATTGTTCCCGCTGGGTTGGCAAAGGATGTGGAAGAGGTAAACCAGTAGGCTGCCCCGATGTAGGCGGCCACCATTCCGGCCACTTTTTCCACTGATGCCAAAAGAATGACAAGCAAGAGGCCGAATGTCGCAAAGATTTCACTTGCGAACAGATTCGGTCCCGATCTGGCTTTCTCGGAGAAGTTCACGGGATCAATTTCGAACATATAGTTGGCGAGCATTACGCCTAGAATGGCTCCCGCAATCTGAAGAGCAACGAAGACGGCGCAAGTCTTGACGGAGATTTCCCCCTTTAAGCAAAAAACAAAGGAAACGGCGGGATTGAAATGGGTGCTGAATGGCTGAAACGAACTAATTAAAAAATAAAGGGCAAAGACCGTGGCCAGAGTATTGGTGAGCAAAGTTACCTGGTCGCTTGTATCGTTCAGGTTCTCGCCCATTATTCCCGAACCAACCACTGCGCAGAATAATATTCCCGTTCCTAGAAACTCTGAAATGTATTTGGCCATATAATTATGAAATCAGATTTCTCTAGTAATTTGACCATGAATTTTCAACAGCCATTATCCTACGCATTTCACTGGGTGTCGTCGAAGGCTTATATCCCGATAGTATCTAAAGGTTTTCCTGACGTGTCGCTTCTGTTAAT
>JABHOU010000379.1 GCA_018695085.1 Opitutia bacterium
ATATTGTCACCGAATCCTTCTTCTGCAAATACATGTTCAATGACATTGTCATTTACAACAATTGCATATCTCCAAGACCTAATACCAAATCCTAGATTTGCTTTCTGCACACTTGCACCCATACCTTCTTTAAACTCTCCGTTTCCATCGGGAAGTGGGAATACGTCAACAGTTCCTTGTGACTCAAACCATGCATTCATAACAAAGGAATCATTCACTGATGCAAAGACTCCTCATTCTTACGTTTCTCGTTCTCTTCAGTTCTTGTGGGAAGGAGGGTGACGTCTTCACTTTCTCAAATTCCTTTGAGAAATTTCAATTGTTTAAAGTGAACGAAAGGGACTTTGAATCTTCATCTTCAAAGTCCTATGTAGATTCATCTTTGAAATGTTCAAGTAACCTGAGGTTTACAATTTCAGAAGATGACGGATACATCTACTTCATCTACAGGGTGAAATTTGAAGTTTCAGACCCCGATGAAGTATTGAAATATAATGATGAACATAAAGGAAAAGTCTGGGTTGTTCATGTGTTTTTGAAGGACAGTCTTGGAAATGTCATTTTTCATTTTGACCCAAAGGAAAATGCCATTTCTTCGAAAGATAAATATGGGGAACTGATTTACAAAGGTTCAATTCCTATAGACTCATCACTGACTCGTTCAAAATTGAAAAGAGGTCGAACAATCGGACAGGGGGTTTCTTGGGATAAGAAAACTAAAGATGAAATGTACGAGGAATGGTTGGAAGGCAACTCAACTGAATAACAAAGGATAATATCTCGTCCGAAACTTGATATCCTTGAGGAATTCGTTTCTCACTGCTCTTAAAACAACTTTGTAGAACTCCGCTGCCGAGACGTCGAATTCTAGCTAGGTGGTCTAGGGCAAAAAAAAGGCCCCGAAGGGCCTTGGAAAACGCTTTTATGCCGATGCGTGATTACGCGACGTAAATCAGTGGCCTGACCTGCGTTACCAACTTTGAGTTGATTCCAAGCCATTAATCACACTTAAATCATCGGACAATGCAAGACGGAACTCCCCCAAAGCTAACCATCTCCCTGGACATCGGGCACAGCTCCATCGGTTGGTCGGTTCTAGAAACTGAGGCCTCGCTCAATTTTCTGGGCAACGGCGCGCTCACCTTCAGGGCCAACGATTGCCTGGGTTCCAAGAGAAGGCGTTTTCGCTCTAGTCGCAGAAGGATAGCCGCCACTCGGCGGCGCATATCCAACATGGCGAAGCTCCTGGAGCATCTCGGCGTGTTCAAGGGGCACGAAGCCGAGGTCGTGGACAATTCATCACCTTGGCTTGATGCCGCCCGAGTAATTACGGGCATCGAAACCCTGGACTGGCCCAAACTTTGGAACGTATTGCGATGGTACGCTCACAACAGGGGTTACGACGGCAACGAGGCATGGAGCAAAGCGGGCGAACAAGAGGAAGAGGAGGAACGGAACGAGAGCGATATTGCAGACTTGGAAAAACTGGAGAACCAAAAGCGAGTTAAGGCCGCAAAGGGGCTCATGAAAAAGCACGAGGCGAAAACCATGGCGGATACGGTTTGCAAAGTCTTGGGAATCAAGCCGGAGGGAAAGAAGCGTTCCACGCACCAGCCCGAGGGCTTCAAGTCCATAAAATACGCCTTTCCCCGAAGGGTGGTAAAAGACGAAGTGAGAACCATACTCACCGCCCACATCGGAAAACTCCCGCAATTGGACGAGTCCCTCGTCAAGGCGCTTCTGGACGATGCTCGCGTCATCGAATGCTCCTCCTACAGGCTTTCCTCGGTTTACAAGGGCGGTCTTCTCTTCGGCGGATTGGTTCCGCGCCTGAACAATCGAATAATTCCTATTTGCCCGTTCACCGGTAAGAATACCCAGGCTAAGCGGCGCAAGGAATTCTACGAGTTTCGTTGGGCCATGGTCCTGGCGAATCTCACAATCGACAAAAGGCCACTCGACGCCGAGGAACGGGCCCTGGTAGACGAACAAATTCGCAAGGTAGGTTTTTTCACGAAGGCAAGCCTGAGAAATTTCCTGCAGAAAGAACTTTCAGCCCGGGATTCAAACGTAGAAACCTACTTTCTCACTCCCTCCATGGAACAGGCCCTCGTTTTCGACCCCGCCAAGAGGGCAATATCCTCCGCTGGTTTGGATGAGGCGTTCGAGGCCTTGCCTCGCCGCGCCCGCCAACGAATAGCAAGCAGGCTAAACAAGCTTTGCAAAGTCACCCCCGGCTCCTGGGTCGAAATGGCAGAAGACCCGGAATCCTTTCGCGACTTGCTCGCTGCCGCCTACGGCAAGAGGGATAGAAAACCCACTTTGGAGGAGTGGTTGAAAACCAGCCTCGACCTCACTCGCCTCGTCCCTTCCGGTCGCGCTCCCTACGCAAAACCCATACTCGCAAAAGCCGTGGCCGAAGTGATGCAAGGCAAAGACCCCCGCCACCCCGACGGGTGCCTATACAACCCTCCTCCCATTACAGACCGGAAGATAGACACGCTTACCAACAATCCCCTCATTCGCCATCGCCTGCTCCTGGCCGAGCGTCTCTACGGCAGTCTCATCCACCACTACGCTCAAGGCGACCTGTCCCGAGTCGGAACGATTGTCATAGAAACCACGCGCGAGCTCAGCGAATTCTCCGGCAAGACCAACAAGGAGATTGGTGAAATCATTGGACTTCGGGAAAAGCAACACAAGGATGCCAAAAAACTACTTGAGGAAAACCAGGGAAAGAATGGCTTGCAGTACGACGTCTCGTCCTCCCTTATTCGCAAGGTCCGCATAGCCATGGACACCGACTGGACCTGTCCCTACACCGGAGAAAAGTACGACTTGAGACAAATCGTCGATGGAGAAGTCGAGACCGAACACGTAATCCCGCGCAGTAAACGCGAGTCGGACTCGCTCAACGGTCTCGTGCTGACCTCCCCCGAGGTAAACCGACGCTGGAAAGGCAATCTCACCGGTTACGCCTTCATCAAAAAGTTCGAAGGGCAAGCCGTGCCCGAAAA
>JABHOU010000392.1 GCA_018695085.1 Opitutia bacterium
AGGTCGATATTTTTAACACCATAGAGCGCCTTGAAAGTGGAAAGCGGAATGTAAACGTTTGAGGAAAGCGCCTTGCCCATTACATTTGAATTCTTAGGCAATTTCTCGAGGTCTGTTCTTTCCTCCAGAATTCCCTTCACTCTAAAAACTTGCCAAGACTCAAACCCCCGAACGGTTACGTTTTCCATCAATGGATTTTCGCCGGCAAACAACTTTTTCGCCAGATCATGAGAGAGTACGCATGAGTTTTCTTGCCTAGCCTCTTCCATCTCATTGATGAAGTTTCCGGCAACCATGCGAGATTGAGTAAAGGACGGGTAATGGGGATAGGTTCCCACCAAGCGACAATCCACGTTCCGTTTGCCATGCAACACGTTTTTGCGGTGAATCAATATGGGCAACACTCTTTTCACTCCCGGAACGGTTTTGAGGATGCGGGTGGCATCCGCATTGTTCAGTCCGTAGTGCGAAACCCATTGCATTTCACCTTGAAGTTGAACCTTGTCCTCCATTGGTTTCATGCTGCGAACAATGACGTTGTTAGCCCCCAATGCCTTTATCGCTTCCTGAGCGTCATGACTGGCTCCCTCTCCAATGGCGACAAGCGTGATTACCGCCCAAACGCCGATGATCATCCCAAGCATGGTCAGCATGCTGCGCAACTTGTGTAAACGCAGGCTTTTGAAACCAGCCTGTATAATTCGAATGAACGAAGAGCCAACCACTACTTATTCCTGCGGAATTTCTCGAATGTCATTGGATGTATGAAGGCTGTCTTCGTCTACCAGACCGTCCTTCAAGCGAATCACCCGCTCTGCTCTTTCAGCTACGGCATCGTCATGAGTTACCACGACTAAGGTGCGTCCTTCACGATGAAGTTCGTCCAAAACGTTTAGGATTTCCGCCTCGGTGGAGGAGTCGAGATTCCCAGTGGGTTCGTCGGCCAATAACATAAGAGGTTCATTGACTAATGCGCGTGCAACTGCCACGCGTTGTTGTTGCCCTCCCGAAAGTTCCATCGGGCGATGTTCCAGACGATCTCCCAGCCCAACTTTCTTCGCCATTTTAGCGCAATGGTCGTAGTATTCCTTGATGTCCTTGCCTTGATAAAACAAAGGAAGGTGAATATTTTCCACTACGTCGAGTTGTTGGATTAGGTTGTACGACTGAAAAATGAACCCAATGCGAGTTCCGCGGATGTGGGAAAGTTCTTTGTCGGACATTCCAGCCACGTCATCCTCACCTAGCACATAGGCGCCGGAAGTGGGTCGATCCAAGCACCCCAAGATATTAAGAAGTGTCGATTTACCGGAACCGGAAGGTCCCATTATTGCAGTGTAACTACCTTCCTTAATCTCGAAGTCCAAACCTTTCAAGGCGGGGACTTGAACGGTGCCAAGGTCGTATGTTTTGGCAAGGTTCCGAAGCTCTATAATATTGCGTGAAGCCATCTCGCTTTCAACTCGAATCCCAAATTAGATCTTAAAAGACGCAAGAGGCCGAACCATTTCAAGCGCCTTCTCCGCCCGTAGAAGGGTTTACCTCATCGTTCTCCTCCTCGGATGAGGAAGCATTCGTCTTGTTCGATTTCTTTAAATCAATGAAGCCCTTGTTTCGTACCCCCTCTTCCAAGTTGAGGTTTTTGGCCTCGGAGAGTGGCGACAGGTGAACTCTCTCACCTTCTCTCAGTCCCCGCCGAGGATCAGACTCCGTCTTGATCGCGATGTAGGTTTCGTCACTGTATTCTATGGTTACGGGACGCCAATCATGTTTTTTCGTTTCCGGATTCAAGACCCAGCAACCTCGCTGCGTCTTATCCTCGGTGATCATACGAGTGGTAACGCATTGGTTGGGGACCCTGATCCTTTGATTGTCGCCGACTAGGTTCACTACTTGAATCTCGACCGTAACCTTCATGCCCTCGGCAATTTCCGATGGCAATTCGTCAGTTTCATCAAGGGCAATCTCTCCCTTGAAGTACGACTTGTCAGAATGGCCGCGCTGGTTGTTGTCAACATTGGCCCCGAGCATGGAAAGAGTTCCCGGCAAGGTGAAATCCTCAACCTGAACCCATGCCCTCATGTCCCGCTTCAACTGGGAACGCTTGGCCTGAGGAACGCTGATCTCCACCTTCAGCGACTTGCTTTTGGGAAGCTTGATCAGGTTGCGTCCTCGATGTACCTTCGCACCGTCAATGATCGGTTCCCCTCGTCCCCAACGATGTTCGGACCAATAAACAACGGTTCCTGATTGTGGAGCATAAATCTTGGTGTTGGCCATCTGTTCGCGCAGGTCCTCCAGCTTTTCTTTTTCCAGTTCGAGAGTCTTGAAGGCCG
>JABHOU010000276.1 GCA_018695085.1 Opitutia bacterium
CTGCCGGACTTGGCAGCTTCTTGCTGGCGTTACTAAATCTCCTTTGGCTTGCCTTGCGTTTCCGTGAGACTTTGCCCATCGAGAAGCGAGATACCCAACGCCCTAGGAAACCGGGAATCTTTCAACTTAGAAAAGTTGACAATATTCCTGTCCGCCGTTCTTGCCTAGCCTATTTCTTTTATATGATTTCCTTCAGTGGCATGGAGTTCACCCTGACCTTTCTTGCTGTCGAGCGCTTTGTTTATACTCCTGCCGACAACACTCGGATGTTCCTGCTCATCGGTCTTACATTGATTATCGCCCAAGGAGTTCTCGTTCGGCGTTTGGCGAGCCCTGTTGGTGAGAGGAATCTTGCTTTGTGCGGAGTAGTCTTTGGGGCTGCTGCCTTTTGTTTTCTCTCTGCGGCAGGTGAGCAAACTCCTTTCTATGTGGGCCTTTTGCTTATGTCTGTCGGCGTAGCTTTCACCAGTCCGACCCTAACGGCGCTTGCCTCCCTTCATTCAAGTGAAAGTAGTCAAGGTTTTCATTTGGGTGTCTTTCGCTCTTCTGGGTCGTTGGCTCGGGCTATTGGGCCGTTATTGGCTGGGGTTGCCTATTTCCAGTTTGGTTCCGCGATAGCCTATGCCGGCGGGGCGGTGTTACTACTGCTTCCTGCCATATTTCTTTTCAGAATCGACCAACCCGAAAAAGTGTAACTTGCCTATGGCGAATCGCATTTTTGTTTTTGAGCAAGATTTCGCTCGCCATTTCTCCGAAGATCATTACCTAGATTGAAGCAGTTGCTGATTTTCGGGCATATCCTTTTACTTTAATTTTCAGCTCGAAAAGTCTTCTCAACTTAAACGACATGAAAACAGAACATATTGATCGTATAATCGAGGCGAATCCCAATCTCGCTAACTCGCGTGAAGTACTTGATTCGATGCAAGAAGGCACATATTGCATTCACCGTAGTTGGGGCTTTGGAAAGATATCCGGATTTAGCGAAGAACGCGGCATGCTGCTGATCGACTTTGAGGATGGTGACCGCAAAGGGCATGCCATGGATCCCGTATTTTGCATCGACAAATTGGAGGTTTTGCCCGAATCGCATGTCTTGACTAGGCATCGGACCAATCCGGAGGAGGTCGAGAAAGAAGCGAAGAAGGATCCCGTTTCTCTAATTATGGGAATTCTTGCCCTTTGTGACAACGAATGCTCCACCGCTCGTGAGATAGAAGGCACTTTGAGTTACCTTTTCGGCGCCACCAAAGCCAAGAAATGGTGGGCGAACACAAAAAAACTTTTGGTAAAGGATCCTCGTGTAGCGGTTCCGCCCAAGAAGAACGAACCTTATGTTCTCCGTGACGAACCGGTTAACCCTGAGCAGGAAATACTGCAGGACTTTTTTGAGGAGCGCCGTTCCAAGGAAAAGATTCTTTTAGCCGAAAAGCTTTTTGACTTGTCAGCGGAAAAGGAGGACCTGAAGGACGATCTTCCACGAGTACTTGAGGAGTTGACTACAACGATCATAGAGGCTCGTAAACTGAACCAATCCGAACGGCTTTACGGGGTTTGGGTCAGAAACAATTTAGCTCGAGACGTGGAAGAGGACGTCGAGAAAATTGAACCTACTTCAGCTTCCATAATTAAGGATAGCGAAGGAAATTTGCCTGAATTGGCCGAGCAACTGCCTTCTAAATTCCATCAACGTTTTCTTGATCTTATAACTCGAGTATACTCCGACGATTGGAGACAAATAATTCTTGAGCGTTTGTTGCCTCATTGCACCACGAAGTTTTCCGGTGAGTCCGCTCACTTCCTCTTGGATCAAGGTGATGAAAAGTTACTCTTGAAATCATTGGTTCGTTGGCTGGATGAGCAGACAATCAAAGGTCCGGTGCTCCTCTGGATTCTAAAGTTTCGTAAACTGGCGAAATTCGAAGAATTTCTCCAACCACTGTTTACTCCAAGACTTCTAAGTTCCGTTTTTTCAGCTATCGATCACGAGGCTTTGCAAAATGCAAGTACCAGACGAATTCCTCTGGCTGAAGTTCTCAGCGAGGACAAGACCCTCATTCCGGATGTTTTAGCTAAAGCAGATTTAGAAACGGCACAAGACTTGGTGCAAGCCCTCTTGCTCAATCCTGGTTTTGATGACCTAAGCAAACGCTCTTTGCTTGCTCGTTTCATTAAGCTTTTTCCTGAAGTTCAAGATCTTGTTGAGGGTAGCGGCGAGAGCTCTTCCGGTTCATCCGCCGAAGGAGGCGTTTCCGATACGCTCATTGTCTCTAAAGATAGTTTCGATCAAAGGTTAACTGACTTGGAAGCGATTACCAACGAGAAGATTCCTGAAAATTCAGTGGCTATCGAGACTGCTCGTGAGCACGGGGATCTTAGGGAGAACGCCGAATATCACATGGCAAAGGACGAGCAAAAGGTGCTTCTGGCCCGCCAAGCCGAATTGCAGGCCGATCTTGCGCGTGCGCAATCTACTGATTTCTCGGATGCCCCCTCCGATAGTGTAGGCATTGGTACAATTGTAAACTTGGTCGATCAATCTTCGGGTGAGGCCCAAACTTACTCTATTCTTGGAGCATGGGACAGCGATCCCGACAACAGTGTATTGTCTTACGAAACACCCTTGGGGCAAAAACTGCTTGGGAAAAAAGTGGGCGAGGAAGTGTTGACCGATATCGATGGAGTCTCACATAGTTGGCGCGTTGAAGGACTTAGTCGTTGGGTCGACCGTAACTGATTTACGCCCGACCTACGGAACAGGTTTCTTCCTTGAAGTGAAAGACATGTTCCCCATTTCCCATTGAGTGCTTACGAGACTCTACGCTTACTTGCCGACCCCACTCGTCTGCGGATTCTTCGCCTTCTTGCCGTTGAGGAATTGTCCGTGGCCGAACTGCAGGAAATATTGGACATGGGTCAGTCTCGAATATCAACTCATTTATCCTTGTTGAGGCAGAGAGGGCTCGTTGTTGATCGAAAAGATGGGAAGAAGACCTTTTATGGATTTCTGCCCCCA
>JABHOU010000280.1 GCA_018695085.1 Opitutia bacterium
AAGCTTTTCGGCCTCTATCTTATCAGCGGCAATTTGGGTTTTCAAGGAATCGAGGGAATCAAACTTGCATTCGGGGCGGAGAAAGCGAAGCAGTTCCACGGAAAGTTCGTCACCGGGCTTGTAAGATGAAAAGTCCTCTTCCCCGAGGAGGTGAACTTCCAAGAGCGGCGGAACATCCCCTGCTTCGATCGTCGGACGAACACCATAGTTGGCCACAGCGTGTTTAGGCTTAGAAAGATTCGGGCAGATGATCTTGACAAAATAGACGCCGTAAGCAGGACGAGCCTCAGACGCAAAAGGTATATTGAGAGTGGGGAACCCCATTTCACTACCCAAGCCTCGACCTTCGACAACCGTGCCACAGGTACGATATGAATAGCCAAGCATATGGTTGACCTCCTCGATCTCGCCAGCAGCCAAGGCTTTACGGATACGAGAACTGCTAATGGGTTCTTCGCCATCAAGAATTCCATCGGCGACGTAAACCTTCAACCCATAATGTTCGCCATTCTTTCGCAAATAATCGGCTTCGCCCATTCGATCCTTACCAAAATTGAAATTCTCTCCCACGCAAACACAGTGAAGGGAAGTCACGTTGTCCTTCAAATAAGCGATGAAGTCTTCGTAAGGAACATCGGCAAAGGACTCGTCAAAGGTCCTGAGAACCACGGAAGAAGCTCCCGCATCTAGCAAAGACTTGGTCTTCGTCTCGGCATCCATAAGCAGTGGAGGCTCTTTCCCAGGTCTTAGAAACTTGGCGGGGTGCTCGGGGAAAGTGAGAACTGCTGCAAGTCCATTCACTGAGCGCGCTTCATTCACGGCGAGTTCAAGCACCGCTCGATGCCCACGATGAACCCCATCGAACATGCCGATGGCTAAGCAAATCGGTTTCGTTTCCCGTCCTCCAAGCTCGGCAAGGGAACCGTCAACTGAGGGAGGGTTCACAGGACGTGAGAAGGAATCGCCTTATGGACAGGAATAAGCATATCTCCAAATTCAGAGAGGGGGGTTTCTTCAATGGCCTCAAGAGTTTTGCCCTCCTTGAGATCGAACTGGTCGATAAGTGTGCGTCGAAGAGACGTCAGATGAGCGCCGCACCCAAGTTTTTGCCCTAAGTCATGAGCGACCGTGCGCACATAGGTTCCTTTGCTGCTCGACATTCTGAAATCAACCTCGGGCGACTCAAATCGAAGAAGTTCAAATTTATTAATTCGAATAAAACGTGGTTCGCGTTCCACCGTCTTGCCTTTTCGAGCCATCTTGTAAAGAGGCACACCATCGATTTTCTTAGCAGAGAACATGGGCGGGAGCTGGTATTGATCACCAAGAAACGTCTCCATCTCCTTAAGGACACTTTCGCTATTAAGACCTTCAGGCAGGGGAGTTTCCGCCACCACTTGACCATCGGCATCCTGACTGTCGGTCTCAACCCCGAACTTGATGGTTCCCTCATAAGTCTTGTCTAGGCTGATGAGGTATTGCGAGGTCTTGGTCGCCTTGCCGACAAGCATGATCAACAAACCGGTAGCCATAGGGTCAAGCGTGCCGGCGTGACCGATACGTTTCATATTAATCTTCCGCCTAAGACGATTAACAACGTCATGCGAGGTTATCCCCTGAGGTTTATCGACAAGTAGTATGCCCTCGAAATCGCCGCTTCTTTGATTCATCAGGAAAGCCCTCCGGTATCGACCTGCCTCAGGTGTTCACCAATGGCAGTTACAAATTCAGGATAAAAATCCTCCAGTTTTCGTTCCACGTTGAACCCAGCCGCGCAAGCATGACCTCCGCCAGAAAACTGTTTGGCCAGGAGGTCTACACGGTAACGATGCTCCTTCGCCCTTAGACTTCCTTTCAACTGACCGTTACGTTCCTCGAGAAGGCTTCCGATTTCGACGCCATCGAGGGAACGGGAATAATCGACAAAATTTTCTGCGTCTTCGGGCGTGGTACCGGTTTCCTCATAAAAGTCATCGGTGATCGAACCAATGCAGGAACGATTCCCATGCTCCATTCGAAAACTAGCAAGAAAACGCTGCAGCAACTGAATGCGACCCGGTTTCTCTTTTTCGTAAAGCTCATGGGCAGTCCGAGATGGACTGGCCCCAAGTTCGCACAACCTCTTGCATATGTCGAACACACTGGCAGTGGTTCCGGAATAACAAAACTGTCCGGTATCTGTGGCGATACCTAGGTAAAGCGCTTCAGCCGCCACGGAATCCACTGCCAATCCGTTATCGAAGAAAAGGCCCGCAAGGATTTCTCCGGTTGCACAAGCCTCGGGCAAAATAATATTCTCTTCCGCGTAGAGAGTATTGGAAACATGATGGTCGATATTCAGACGGACATTGGGAAATCGATCACGAACGGAGCCCCCTACCCTAGCATGGTCAGCGCAATCTACCGAGACGGCGAGAAATTCGCCCGCAGGCAAATCGGCAGCTAGGAAGAACGGCGTATCTCCGACAAAAGCCTTCAGGGTTCTCGGAACAGGATCGATGTTCACGGCTAATGCTTCAATACCTGTAGCGTTTAATACCCTTGTCAGGGCGACTTGAGAACCAATGCAATCACCATCGGGTCTGCGGTGTCCCAAAACAGCAACACGATGTCCCCGCAAAAGTTCGATATTGCGGGTAAATGTAGTGGATTCATCCGGGAAATAGGATTTTGTCATAACTGAAGTTTGGAAAGCTGAGAATTCCTTGCTTTTCCAAAGCTTGCCATTACTAACAAAAAGACTGCCCAGTGGAAAGAGGGAAAGGTAAAAACGGAGAGCTAGGTCAAGTTTCCGTCAACCAGAGAAATCCTTCCATATCGAAACGAGCCTTAAGATTGGCTGATGTCCATTCTCCCGAGACACAGGCTACTTGAAGATCGCCTTCCTCACCCACCGGCAATTCCTCGCCCGAACCATCGGACACCACCCGTGCCTCCACTCCGGGCAGAATTCGGCCAACCGACCCCTCGGCAGCACCTTTTTGATCATCAGGATTAATATCCTCGGGAGGGTCGGGAAGATTCATCGCCACCACACCTAAACCGGATATCGCAAGACCAGTGAAAGTTTTGGCGGGAAATGAGTTCAAGTCTCCGGCATTACCGAGGGTGAGTGTTCCATCTCCCTCATCCTTGACGGACAAATCTCCCAGCAGGGGGGCCCACAAGAACCAAGTTTGATCCCAAGCCGAATCGAAAGACCCTTCCATTTGAATTCGGAAAGCAGGCTCATGGCAGAGATTGGTCTCCATGATACGCATGACGCTAGCGATCAATTCGGGGGTCGGCCAAGAGATTCCTGCAGTCTGAATTTCCTCATCACGGAGAGAGCAACCAGCCAAGTGGAGACAAGTATCGGAAATAGAATCGACACCTTCCACTTCTTCGACCTTCACTTCGGAACCGGTCAGATTCTTGGCTTTCGCGTAAAACTCTTCTCGGGTCCAAATTTTCCCGCCGCCCTCAACCAAGAATGGGGCTGAGCGATCTCGCAATAAGGAAGCCTTTATCGTCGAACTCAAAGGTCGCTCCAAGTCCTTCCTTTCAGAGAACGCTTCTCGAGCCAAGCGAAACATCGAACGGCGGACACGATCGACAGTGGCTTCCTTCGCGGGAATGGGTTCGCCAATGTGAAAACGAACGGGATAAGGAATCCGTCGAGGCCATTTCCGCAGGAACTTCCCATCGGAAAAGCTAAAGATGGATCCCCACACACCGTCTAAATATGCCGGAACAACGGGTGCTTGCCCCTTGCGAGCGATCAACTCGAAACCCTTCTTAAAACCGAGCAACGGCCCGACCCGAGAAATCCCACCCTCGGGAAAAATACAAATTGCATCGCCAGAACGTAATTTCTCCGAAGATTTCACGATGGCTTCCTTGGCCCGACTCGGAGAAACGGGAATGGCGGAAGTAAGACGAAACACAAAACGAACCAACCAGCTTTCAGCAAGACCGGAGAAGGCGATGAACTGAAGATAACGCGGCAGACTCACTCCAATCATCACCGGATCGGCGTAAGACACGTGATTGCAAAGAATCAACGCTCCCCCTTTTTTCGGAAGGTTCTCCACCCCCTTGACGCTCAATCGGTAAAAAATTCGGGTTAGAGCTCTTGTCGCTATTCTAAAAATTTCCTCGGGCAACAAATACCATACGAAACCGGCAATCAAGACTGCGGGAACAGTCATAACCCAAAGCTCCTCGACCGGATTTAATTTCAGGTCATTCGACAGCCAAGCATGAACTCCAATAAATGCAATACTCAGCAAATTCGTGAGAAGATTTGACGCGGCAACGACACGGCCTCGCCTCTCTTCACCCGCCCGATCCTGAAGAAAGGCATTGAGGGGAACGAAAAAGAATGCCCCGCCGACACCGAGTAGAACGCAACACACGTTAAAGCTAGTGCTCATCGGATCCGAAAGGGTCAGGCAAATCAATGCCACCGGAATCCCCAATGCTCCAAGCGGAACGATCCCGAGTTCTACTCTCCCCCTACCCACGTAGGCGGAAATCATACTACCAAGCATAATGCCAACTCCCAATAACCCGAACCAAAACCCAAAACGTTCGGGATCCCCGACAATGGCAGCCCACTTAACCAAGACAAAAAAGAAGAAACCGCCAAAAGCCCAGAACCAAGCGTCTCCAAGTGCTGCCAAAAACAAAGGGCGAGACGAACGAAGTTCACGCAACGCTCCGAAATGGCTCCATAGGATAGGGATTTCGAATGGTTTGGCGCTTTTAGGCTCGGTGTAAGGCGTCGGTCTGAAGATTAGCCAAGAGAAGAAAGCCAATCCCGCCACCGCAAAGACCACCAATTGCCCGGCATCCCAAGGAGTCCCCTCCTCGCTGAGAGAACCGAAGGCCAAAGCTCCGACGTAAATCCCACCTAGGATTCCCACCATCGTGAGCATTTCCATCCAACCGACAGCCATACCGAGTTTCTCCGAACCTACCAATTCCTTGAGGATGCCTTTTTTTCCCGGAGACAACATTGCGGACTGAGTGGCCAGCAAAAAGAAACCAAGTACTGCCAAGTTCAACGACTCCAGACCTATGCCAACGCCGATCACGAGCAACCCCATCACTTGAGCAAGAAGCGCCAGACTGACCACCGACCTCTTCGAATAACGATCCGACAACCACCCGGCCAAAGGGCCAAAAAGCACGAACGGGACGATCAGCATCAAGCCTAGTTGTTGATTCACCCGATCCTTTTCGACTTCGCCGAACAATGCTCCCGCCATCAGGAGCAGCATCGACTTCACTGCATTGTCGTTGAAAGCTCCGATTGTCTGGGCAATCAACAGCCAAACTGCATCCCGCAAACGGTTGCCTGTTTTATTCACGACAAAAGTGATTGGAAAGATTCGCCACCGATGCAATCGTTATCGGCGTTGATGAGATCGAGCCCGTCTTGAACGGCTATTTCGAACCTTCTGGAGAGTTCAGCGACTTGGACGCGGCCTTTGCCGTTAGCAGATTCAGCAGCAAGATCAATGGGTTCGCCAAAACGGACCAGAGCCCTACGACCTGCGTAAGGTGGAAGAATGGCAGAGCGAAGATCCTCAAGTACTTTCTGTATCGTTTCACCCATACGGTCGAGGGTCGGATTTTCCTCAAGGTAGGTACCCGGATAGCTAAGCAGGCGAAAGGCCAGCATAGCCTCGGCTGCCAAGGTTCGAGCCTTGAAGTCGGCCAAGGTCGGCTTGTCCGCAATCCTCAGGGCGTGAATCCTGCGACGGATTTTTCGGATGCGATCGACCAAGTCTTCCCCTTCCTTAGCGGACAACTCGAGTTCCGATTCAAGCTTTTCCATCAACTTGGCAGCAATGTTTCTAAGCTCACTGGCCAAGTCGTCTCCGACGTCACCCTCCAAAGGCTTGGCCAATCCGCTCATCACCTTTTTCAGTGCGAACCAACCGAGACGCTTGACCTCGGAAACGTGATCGGACGACTCGTCGTAATCTTCGTCCACCTCGGAAGCCAATCGACGAAACAGATCCACAACCCCACCCGCAGCATTGGAAAAGTGAGTAACCTTCAAGCTTACGGGAATAGCAAAAACGGGGTGATCGTCTCCCAAGTCCTTCTGCGCCTTCACGCCAATGAAGGCGGGACCGTCAAGGAAGGGAGTCACCTGGTCGTTGGTTAGGTAGACGTTTCCCTCAGGAAAAATGATTAACCCTCGCTCTCCTTCCTTCAAGATGCTTAGGGCTGCTTTCATGGATTTGCGATCGCTGCCCTCTCGGTCCACCGAGAAGCATCCCGTTCTCTGCATGCACCAGGCGTTCAGTTTGCTCTGAAGGAAAATGTCATAGGCCGCCATGAAAGAAATGGGCACACCAAGCTGCCGGAAAACCTCAATCATGATTGGGGGATCACTGTGCGTCGGATGATTGGGAAGAAAAAGTAGACGATTGCCCGCA
>JABHOU010000396.1 GCA_018695085.1 Opitutia bacterium
AGGTCGAGCTTGTCGCCCATTTTCTTTTGCAACTTGAGTAAACGGGGAAACAACTTGCCGATCGTTTCTTTGCCTTCGGGCGTGGAGGCCAAGTCGTTCTTTTCATCCGGGTCCTTGCCCAAATCGTAAACCCGCATAATGGGCACGTCCGGGTAGGCGATTAGCTTTACATTCCGCACCGTGATCGAACGCTGGGCGCTCAAGTAAGCTCCGTAAATTTCCTTGTAGGGGGATTTTTTCGAATCTCCGCGGGCCAAGGGGAGGATGTCGTTGAATTCGACGTGCTTGGGTTTCTCCACACCGGCAAGGGCGAGTGACGTGGCCATGACGTCCTGCAGGTAGATGGGAGCTTCGACTTGTTTGCCCTTGGGAATCCCAGGGCCTTGTACGACAAAGGGCACGCGGGTGCTGTGTTCGTAGAGGTTTTGTTTTCCCAGCAGACCATGGTGGCCGACCCCCAATCCGTGGTCGGCGGAGTAAAAAACGTAGGTGCTGTCTGCAAGACCTGATTTTTCCAGCGAATCGAGTATCCGCCCGATCTGCACGTCCATGTGCGTAATGATGGCGTAATATTCCTGGCGGTTCACCTTGATGGCATGCTCGGTCCGGGGCATCGGGGCGAGTTTCTCGTCCCGAAGGCTATGCGGGCAACGGATCTTGTCCTTGTATGGATACATGGGGAGGAAGTTGGATGGAACTTTGATCCGGCTCAGGGGATACTTATCGATGAATTCCTTGGGTGCTTGGCGGGGATCATGCGGGGCATTGAACGCGACGTAGGCGAAGAAAGGATTCTTGTCGGTATGCTTCTTCGCTTCCTCCAGAAAATAGACGGCATCTTCGGCCACGATTTCACTCCAGTGTTTCCCGCCTTTCCAAAACCCCTCGAACTTCGGATCGTAAGGACTCCACGGGTCGGGCTTTCCCGGAAGCGGGCGGTTGTATCCTGCAGGCGTCTGGTTGGGCATGCCCCCACGCACGTTACGGGTAACGTCGAAGCATTTCTCGGCACTTGCCCGGACATGCCATTTGCCGGTCATGTAGGTCTTGTAGCCAGCAGTTTTCATGTTTTCCGACCAGAAGCGCCCTTCGGCTCGTTCGGTTTCCGCTTTTTTGGATGCTTGCTCGGCTCGCCAGATGAAGCGTCCGGTGTTGAGCATGTGTCTGCTAGCCACGCAGACCGCACCACTCCAGGAACCCATGTTGTATGCCCGCATGAAGCTGGTACCCGACTTCATCAGTCGATCGAGATTGGGGGTCTCTATATCGGTTATACCGAGATTACCGATGGTCTCGTAGCACTGGTCGTCGGCAAAGATGAAGAGAACGTTAGGCTTATTCTTGGCGTTAAGGGCGCATGCGAAGGCAAATGCCCCGGCAAGGATGAGGAGTGTCGGCCGAATCATGTCACTTATGCTTGGGAATCCGTTGAGTCTTTGCAAGAGTGTAGAATGGGATAATAAACTTTCTTATGTGTCACTCGTCGGATGCGTTTTGGTCATCGCCTTCCGTATTTTTGGCATCGCCGTCGATGAACTCGTCGGGGATGCCCTCCAGTTCCGGCAAGCTCTTCGGTGGTGCAGAGAGAAGCGAAAAGTGAAATCACTTCCTCAATGGCGGGGAATTTGGCTGGAGAATTTGCATTAAAAAGCCCGCTGATCCTCCAGGCTTTAAGAAAGGCAAAATAGTTGCCAAGCGGGGTTGAAGGGCTCAGCGTCTGCAGTCTTGCATCACTCGTAACCAAACCTCTCGGATATCGTGCATCCGGAGAGAAGTCTCCTCCAAATAGTCACTTAGGATTTTGGTGTTGTGATGCTCAAAAAGGCGATTGAGCCGAAGGGATTCGTTGAGTGCTGAGTGAGATTTCTTGAAATGGCATATGGCGAGCTGGTAATCACCAAGGTCCAAGCTTTGGGCTCCAAGAAGAGAGTGTCGCTCACCATCTGCCAAGCTAGTGCAGTAACTCCATGCTAAGTTGGCTTGGGGTTGAACCCTATTGTTACGCATGAGGTGTTCCCATGAAGCCCGGAGATAAACGTAAAGGGCGGTGGTGGAAACATAGACGGGGTGCTTGTGAATGGTGTAAGGATCCGAATCCGTGCAAGCTTCGTCTTCCTCTTGATCATTCAGAGCAGACTCTTCGGCAAAACCTAGCTCATCTTCAATTACCGACCAGTCGTCATTATCCCAACCCATAAGGTGCGCCGCTTCATCGAGTCGGTCGGTTTTTTCGCGAACGCTGTTATAAACGGCTATGAAGCGAGAGACTTCCTTGTCGGAATCCCGAAGATATCGCTGCCAATCGGCTTCGTTCCATGCGATCTCTCCTCCATCATCCCAATCTCCGTCGTAGTTGCTTTCGAAATCGTACTGGCTCATTGCTGAATTATTTGAAATCGCAGGAAGGGCGATGTGTCAAATCCTTGTCATCTACCGGGGAAAGAACAAGGTCAAAATTTTTTTTATGAAAGAGATTGGTAGCCAGGTGCATTTTGTTTAAGCGAATGGGGATGGAGACTGATTGCTTTCGCTTGGGCGTGAAATTTGGGGGTAGGGTTCAGGGAGTTGGTTTTCGGTGGAACGTGAAAGACGTTTCGAGCGAATATTCGGTAACAGGCTATGTCAAAAACTTGTCCGATGGCTCAGTGGAGATGCTTGCCGAGGGGGAGGAAGAGGAGGTTTTATCTTTTCTTGTGGCGGTGGAAGAACGAATGCTCGGTTACGTGAGGGATCGTGTTCAGTTTCCGAGATCTGGAGTCAGACAGTTTTCCTCTTTCGAGATCATCTACTGATTAGCGCAAGCACCTTTTTAGGCTCATCAGGGCCATGGCTGTGCCGTATTGTTGGTGATAATCGTAGAAGGGGTAGTCCCACCAAGATCCGTCTTTTTCTTGAAGGGGCATGAGGATGGCGGCAAGGTGGTTTTGGTATAATGTTTGGTCTGCCTCGGGTAGGGTCTTGATGCAAAAAGATGCATAATAGTGGCCATAGTAGAAGAAATAGCCGGCAACCGCGAACCATGATTCGTGGGGCACGGGGCGTTTGCGAGCTACGCTAAGCCAGCCGTTTCGGGCAATGAGACGGTCCAAACAGATTTTGTGCACATCTTCCGTGACGGTTTTGTCTCCCCACAGTTGCAGGGCAAGGTTGCAGGCATGAGATCGTCCAAGACTTCCTCCCGGACGATTTATACCACGTCGGGGCTTCCACTTTAGGTATTCCCCATAGAGATAACTGTGGTCGGGCAGGCGTTGTCGTTGGGTTGCGTCGTATGCTCGCTTGACGAGTTTTTCAGGAGGTTCGATGCCGCGCTCCTTGGCTTCATGCAGAGCGACGAGGCAAGTTGCGTTGACGAAGGAGATTGAACTGCCTGATGGTTGCTTGGTTTGGGCATTGAAGTCGTAATACCCCCAACCTCCGTCGATCGATGCATAACGCTCGAGCATGCCGAACTGGTGGCGAATTAGATCTTCTATGCGAAGGAGCTTGGTTTTGTTGGCATCGGATTTGCCCACGATTCTTTGGTGCATGCGAGCAAGGGCTTGGATGCCATAGGCATGAGCCCAGACGTTGTAGATGGCCATGGGTGTTGCTCGCCTAAGGTAGGAGAGCTTTTCCAGCAAATATTCTTCCCCGTTCCCTATGACCTTGGAGAAGTTCGAATCATTGCCCTTGTTTTCGATGAGGGCTGCAGTCGAAAGAGCAGTGACTGCGAGTCGGAAGGCACGGTGGGAACCGGGAACGGGAGCGTAAATGTTTAGCCCTTTGGTGTTTCGAGCGGAACCCCATGAGCCATCAGGGTTTTGACGATTTCTTAGAAAGGCACACCCTCGGTCTATGGAGTCGAGGACAGCTTTCTGCGTAGGAAATTCGACCTTTGGCAGGCGTATAGGTCGTTCAACTCCCAAATCATCCGCAATTACTGCGGAACAGAGGATGAAACCCAGTAGGGCGTAGGGGAGGTGGGGCATCGTGGCGGTCTCGGGGAGGCGGTGGATTAATTCTTTGGCTTTTCAGCTAGAATTTTTTCCCCTGCTTTTAAGCCCTCGAGGATTTCAATGTTTTCTCCGGATTTTTCTCCTGTCTTTACCGTTTGTTTTTTTGGTTTTTTCCCTTCGCGGTGGAGATATACGAATTTAATATCCTCATCCTTCCTTTCGGAAAATACGGCACTAGATGGCACTACGATGGCTTGCTCGTTCTCGTAGACGAGGAATTGGAGTTTGCACGACATTCCAGGAAGAATGCTCCTCGCTTCTTTGGGCATGGCAACATCTACCAGAAGCTCGAATTTCCCCGGGGAGACAGGCACGCCGGACACTTCACGGATGCTCCCTGTTAGTTTTTGGTTGGGGAACGCCTTGCATTTGACCTTTGCCTCGAGGCCTTTCTTCAATCGCCGAAGGTCTGACTCCGGGAGATTGCTCCGTACGAAAAGTGGTTTTGATTCGATGACCGTCATAAATACCTCAT
>JABHOU010000164.1 GCA_018695085.1 Opitutia bacterium
ACGCACAAAATAGAGGCGATGAAACAAAGAAAAAGAGGTATGCGCATGCTCCTTATAAGATTGCACACGAATAAATCTGTCGCAAGCGAACTTTTGAAGACTCTTAGCTCGCGATAGCCAACCGCCAACCCGCGAAAACAGCGATTAGACAACATACGAGAGAAAGGGCGATGTTCCCAAGCGCAAGACAAGCATGGCCATCGCGAAAAAGCTTTAGAACATCAAGACTGAAAGTGGAAAAGGTAGTGAAACCTCCGCAAAACCCGGCAATTAAAAAGAAACGCAGGTTCATATTGTCTTCGTCATTCCCCAAAGTATGAAACAAAACGCCGATGAGAAATGATCCCGCCACGTTAACGGCAATCGTAGACCATGGAAATCCCCCTCGCAGAACATGCCACAACCATGTCCGTAATACGGACCCCAAGGCACCGCCTGCGGCAACAAAAAAGAAATGCTTCCATTCCATCTGCAGGTTCAGGTTCCGCAGTGGCAAATAAAGGCAGGTTCAAGCTTCCGAATCCGAATCCCCTTTCGACGATGCAGAGGTCTTGGCCCCCGAATCATCTTCTTCGTCCAGTTCTTCGGATTCTACTTCGTCATCGTGCTCGTCGATTTCCTCGCCATCCTCCTCGTCGATTTCTTCCTCCTCGTCTTGACCGTCGGGAACTTCCACGTTCGCTTCGGTTACGGAATTATATTTGAGGACATGCTGATTCTTGGGGAGAGGAGAAAGGTTCACCATTATGAACCGGCCCGCACGCTTGGGCTCGTCATCCGCACGACCTACGCCAGACAAGTCAACTACAGCCTGCCTTAGGCGAGCGAAACCTATGTCCATGTGCTCCATTTCGCGCCCACGCATCATCATCGTAAGCTTGAGCTTGAAACCTTGGTGTAAAAACTTTTCAGATCGTCTGAGTTTGGTTTCGTAATCGTGCGTATCTATACGCGGTCGAAACTTCGCTTCCTTGACGCGTTTGCCACCGCTATTTTCCTTATTCTTCTTGTTCTTGCTTAGATCGTACTTATATTTCCCGAACTCCAAGATACGGCACACGGGTGGACGAGCGGTTGGCGCCACCTCAACCAGATCGAGTCGATGTTTCTTCGCAATAACCAAAGCTTCTTCGGGAGCCATGACCCCAAGCATTTCCCCCTTGGGTCCGATTACACGAACTTCAGGTACGCGAATGCGCTGGTTTTTTCGTATGAAATTCCGGTTATGTTGAAACCGGCGTTTACCTTTGCCGCTAGGCTTTTTGCCCATGTAGTTGATTCACGCCGACAGGCGGCGGCTAATAAGGGGTTGAGAAAAGACCATAAATTTGGAAGAGAATTATCTACGAAAAGCTAAAGGATTGCTCTCTAAGTGAGCTGAGGCAAGCTTTTTAACGGGGATTTTGTTTAGAAAAAGAAATAATAATTACAGGTTGAAACTTTCGCCACAACTACAGCTGGCTTTGGCATTGGGGTTTTGGAACTTAAAGCCGCCACCGACCAATTTGTCGGAAAACTCAAGGGTCGTACCGCGCAAGTAAAGCGCCGTCTTGGAATCAACAAGGACGCCAATGCCTGCACTTTCAACGAGAATATCGCCTTTCTTACCCAGTGGAACGAATTTCATATTATAAGAAAGACCATTGCATCCGCCACCTGTAATTCGGATACGTAAGAAATCACCTGTTTTTTCACGATCAATAAGTTTATGTAGCTTGCTGCCAGCGGATTCGGTAAGGCAAACCAGTCGTTCATCGCCTTTGCGAACAAGATCGGGTTGAGTATCAATATTTAGCTTTACGCTCATCTAAAGAGACTTCAAAAATAATGTGCGATGAGCCTGAGCTCAAGAGTCATCTTCGGGAACTTGCTTCTTTCGGTTTCGAACAAAGCCTCGCTCACCGGATAGAAAAAACTCCAAGAATTCTCTCCCTGCCGAGGTGGAGGGAAGTTCGCCTGACGCCAATGTCTCCTCCGCGCGACCCTGCGGGTTTCCTTCATGAAAATAGACTGCCCGGTAGCATTCCTTTAGGTCTCCAATCACTTCTTGGGAAAACTCTCGACGATGCAAACCCACAAGATTCAGACCGCAGGCGAGATTGCGGCGAGCAACCGTGACGAAGGGCGGGACATCAGCCGAAACCTCGGCCATGCCACCAACCATAGCCCCGTCCCCTACCCTGACGAACTGGTGAAAAGCTGCACCTCCACCGACAAAGCAATATTTCCCCAATTCGACGTGCCCGCCCA
>JABHOU010000163.1 GCA_018695085.1 Opitutia bacterium
AACCTACCTTATTCCGGGAATGCGAAAAGTTAACCAAGCCTTGGGCCGTCTCGTTAGATCCCCTGAGCACCGAGCTCGCGTGATTCTTCATTGTCGTCGTTTTGATCAACCTGCCTTTAGGGCTTTGCTGGATCCAGTCTGTCGAGAAGCCCCCGCCTTTAATAGAGTCGAAGAAATCGAGGCTTGGCTTGAGAGCGGAGAGAATTCCGTTGCGTAGCAGTTAATGCAAAGACATTTAAGGTATCCGGATTATGACCACAAAGTTGAAGTTTTCAGCCCCCGAAGTGAATCAAGCTTTGGATCGCCTTGCGAGGGCCATTGTTAAAGCACACGGTTCCACACCAGATCTGATCTTTGTTGGTGTTGCCGATGGAGGAATTGGTCTTGTTCAGCGTTTAGCCGAAAAGGTTGGAGAAAGCCTCGGCCAAAAAATTTCGCTAGGAATTGTGGATGTTTCATTCCATCGGGACGACATAGGATCCAATCCCATACCAAAAGCAGTGGTTCCGACGGATCTTCCTACGGAAGTTGAAGGGAGCTCATGTATTTTGGTCGATGACGTAATATTTTCGGGTCGTACGATTCGGGCGGCTCTCAACGAGTTATTCGACCAAGGACGTCCTGAGTGCGTAGAACTTGCCGTACTGGTGGACCGAGGTCACCGTCGCCTTCCATTTTCTCCAGACTATGTGGGAATCGAGCTTGAGACAACTCTTGAGCAAAATGTCGAGGTTTTGGTTGGTCCAACTCATACTCTGGACGATCATGTAACGGTTACTCCCTTATGAAGAAGCCGGCAAATTGGAATCGTAAACACTTGATCGGTATAGAGGAACTCGATCGTTCTGAAATTGAGACCATTTTGGACATGGCAAGATCTTTTCGCGGAACCCTTGACAGGCCTGTTAAGAAACTGCCCTCTTTGCGTGGCAAAACCGTGGTCAATCTTTTTATGGAGCCCAGCACCAGAACTCGCCTCGCCTTTGAAGTGGCCGCGAAGCGATTAAGTGCGGACGTTATTTCAGTCGGTGGAAAATCCAGCAGCCTTTCTAAGGGGGAAACCCTTCGAGACACGGCAAGTAACGTGCAAGCCCTTGGTGCAGACCTCATAGTGCTTCGGCACTCTTCGGCTGGTTCTCCACTGTACCTATCGAGAGTTTTGGACGTTCCTATCATTAATGCCGGAGATGGTGCCCATGAACATCCCAGTCAGGCATTACTTGACGCTTTTACGCTCAGGGAACGCTTTGGCAATTTGGCGGGCAAAAAGATAACCATTCTCGGCGACGTGCTCTTTAGTCGAGTTGCCCGATCCAATTTGTGGGCATTAAGTAAACTTGGCGCATCTGTTACCTTTGGAGGCCCGGCCACATTGGTGCCGAAGACTTTTTCAGAGTTCGGTGCGGAAGTAACGCACGACCTCAAGAAAGCGCTTGCCGACGCAGATGCCGTTATGCTTCTTCGCATTCAGCACGAAAGACAGACATCCACGCATTTCCCTTCCCTCGGAGAATATACAAGCATGTTTGGACTCAACGAAGCTCGAGCATCTTGGTTGAAGCCCGATGCCATAATCATGCACCCGGGCCCCATCAATCGAGGCGTTGAAATAGATTCTTCCCTCGCAGATTCTACACGTTCTGTAATACTTGACCAAGTCACCAACGGAATTGCCGTTCGAATGGCAATACTCTACCTTTGTTCCTCCGTATCCGATTTTCAGCGAAAAGAGGTTTCGTCATGAGCGAAGCTATCTGGATAAAAAACGGTCGTATTATTGATCCCGCCAACGGACGGGATGAAGTAGCCGATCTCTATATCGCCGATGGTCGAATTTGCGAAGCTCCTGCTGGCAAGGAAAGTGAGGTTGCAAATGTAGTTGATGCATCGGGAAAAATAGTTGCGCCTGGATTTATAGATCTTCGTGCGCATCTACGCGAATTAGGAGGTGGTGGCCGTGAAACTATTGCTTCAGGAACTCGCGCCGCCGCCGCTGGTGGTTTTACCACCGTTGTTTGTATGCCCGATGTTTCCCCTGCTGCCGACAATCCTGGTACAATCCGTTATTTACAAGATGCAATCGAGAAAGATGCCTGCATCGATGTTTTGCTTACAGGCAGCTTAACCCTAGATCGCCAGGGAGAACAACTTGCACCCATTGGCTCTCTCAAGCAATCGGGCGTGATTGCCGTCACCGATTGTCCGGCCAGCACTGGGAATAACGAAATTTTTAGAAGGAGTCTAGAATATGCAGCCATGTTTGGTCTCCCTATTCTTGACCTCCCTCGAGATCCTTTTCTTGCCTCTAATGCCGTGGTTCACGAAGGAGCTCAAGCACTAAGGCTTGGATTGCCTGGGTGGCCACGGGCTGCGGAGGAACTTTTTGTCTATCGAGCCGTCTCTTTGGCAATGGTCACGAAGGCCCATGTTCATTTGCAGTCCATTAGCTCGGCAGGTTCCGTGGAGATACTTCAAAGAGCGAAAGAACGCGATGTGCCTGTAACTGCCGATGTCACGCCGCACCATCTTGCTCTAACGGATTCCGCTCTAGCAGATTACAATACTAACCTAAAAACCAGTCCCCCTTTGCGAGAAGAAAGCGACCGACAAGCTCTTCTCGCAGGTTTACTTGATGGAACGATTGACTGCATCGCAACAGCCCACGAACCTTATCTTGAACATGAGAAAGACATGGAATTCGATCTTGCGCCCTTCGGCGTGATTGGTTTGGAGACCGCTCTATCGGTAAGCCTTGAATCGATAGTGACAAGTGAAGCTGGAAGCGTAAGCGACATGGTCGCCGCCTTGACTACTCGACCAGCCTCTGTTTTAGGCTTGGAAAAGGGCACATTGTCGGTCGGAGCTATTGCTGACATAGTCATTTTTGACCAACATCAGGAGTGGGTCGTTGCTCCCGAGAACTTGGAGAGCCTCTCGTCAAATTCTCCTTGGTTGGGAAAAAACATGATTGGCCGAGTAACTCATGTGATTGCGACTGGCCAGCTTATCAGAGATTCTTCCCTTGCTTGAGGAATATTTGCCTCGGGCATCAAAATGTCTGTATTATTTTTTGCGGTCTACGAAGAGTGGAGTCTCGGGGCTCAGTTTGTTCTTTTAGCAAATTTAGTTTTAGCCGTTGCAGGCATCCTGCTGTTGCTACGTAAAAAATCAAACTTATCTGAAAAGTCATCCTTTAAGGTTAGGCTGTGGGAGGTGGATCATATTGAGGTGATCGCTTTGGTAGGCTCTTTGCTAATCGGTGTTTTCGGACCTTTGCCTCTTGGCTTCTTACCGGTGCTGGCGATGTTTGCAATCTACTGGATTTCGAGAAAAGAGAATTATCCTAATTTGGTCGGCACATTCCGAATGGGATGGTTGAAAGTGATGAGTGACGCCTTGATTCGGCTCTTGCGGGCATGGCCCGCATTACTCGCAATATCGTTTATTTCCTCACAGGTCTTGTCTGGTTACCCCAAACAGGAGTCGGTTCAGAAGCTAGCGGAAATGCAATCGTTAACAGAAGTTTTCAACATTGCTTGTTACGCCTTGGTCGTGGCTCCGGTTATTGAGGAGTTTTTATTTCGCGGTATCTTGTTTAGAGCCATGAAGGGATCATTTGGAGTTGGTCCGGCACTTGTAATCTCATCCATACTTTTTGGACTCGTCCACCAGAATGTATTATCCTTCGTCCCATTGACTTTTCTCGGAATCATCCTTTCATTATCCTATGAACGTACGGGCGATCTTAGAACCTGTATCTTCATTCACGCTTTTTTTAATGGCTTCATGGTGTTTTCTATTCTTGTAGGCCATGGATTTTAACAAGCTCTTTAGTTCAGGTCTTCATTGCCCTGATCCCGCCGATATGACGGATGTAGCTAGGCAACTTGCCGTAATCATTCCCGAAAACCTTACACTTCTGCTGGATGGTTTTATGGGTGCTGGGAAAACTTTTTTTGCATCTGCTCTTGCCCATGCGCTTGGCGTCGAGGAACGGGTGTCCAGTCCTACCTATGACATGGTAAACGTTTATGCTTCACATAGTCGAAGCATCATACATGTCGACGCATATCGGCTCGAGACAAGGAAAGCCGCCGAAAATCTTGGGATCGAAGAGTTGCTTGTTCCGCCTTGGTTTTTGTTGGTCGAGTGGCCCAACAAGGCTCCCGAACTGGCCTTTGGAGAGACTTGGCGATTGACTATTGAAACGCCATCCTGCGGCGGGCGGAATTTACGATTGGCGAAGCACCTCGGAGTCCGAGTCAGTTGAGGCTTCTTCCGGAGCTTCACGATTTTTTTCGACTTGAGAATCTTTGGATTCGTCCTCTGCCTCCTGATCAACTTCAATGTCGATCTCATTCTCTTTGCCCTTCCCTTTATTCGTAGCCACCTGAGAACGGATTTCAAGACGACCATCTGAATACTCAGTTGCATAACCTTCTACAATTAGCCAACGAAGGTCTCTGGCAAGAGTGCGGATTGCATCTGAATTCTTGGGGTCATCTTTCTTGTCGGCGGAAATCTCAAGATGGTTTTCAGCCAGTGAGCCTTTTTCGGTAAGAGGGTGTTTTTCGACAAAGGAAATGAGTGCCTCAATCGAGGGAGAGAAGCTTTCGCCTGGGACACGGCGTCGGCGTTTAATGGGCGAGATATAGGAGATACCTTTTTTGCCGCGCTTGAAGTGGTGAAATTTGGCGGCACGAAACCTACCTAAAAGAGCCAAGGCTGTATCTAGAGGAAAGCGACGTTGCTGCTCCAGGGTAATGTCTATATCTTCTTTCAGGATACTCGGGGGAAGATTCTCGAGAAACCTTCCGTGAAACTCGGTATTTGTACAGGTCTGGACAAATGTTGAAGATTTATGGAATGCGATGTATTTTCGTAGCGACTCGAGGCTGTCAAAGTTTTCAGGATCGTTATCCTTGGGCCTTGTAAGTTTATATTTTCGAGTCTTTCGCATTTTTTCAATCCAAGCGACCGCAGCTTCGGGTTCGCGGATAGTTTCAATTTTCTTCTCGAATTGATCAAAGGCAATATCAGCGAGTTTAGTGGCGTGGTGCTCGCGTATAATTTCCGCATAACGATGATAATTGGGAGGGGCGAGCCAATCCCCTGTAATCCCGCATTTATTGATGGCAGGGAAATTCCCTGACGGAGGTTCTGCTTCAACCTCCTGAACATCGTATATATTTCCCGACCCTCTGGTGATGAGATGATCAATTACTGCTTCGGGTGAGTCAAAGACTAAACCGTCTAGCTTAGAGACGCACAATGTTTTTTCTTGATCGATTGCGTCCTTGGAGATGGACACTCGGACGACAAACCGTTCTGGTTTTGCCAGAATTGTGGAGGCAAGATCAAAGAGTTCGAAAGTACGCCCAGTTTCTCGAAGATTTGTGGAAATTGCATTGAAAGTTTCATGCGAAGGGAAAAAGTTGATTTTGTAGAGGGACTTCTCGGATCTCGGTTTTCTCGGATAGTCAGGTCGGGCTGAACTGCCCTTGCGTGTCGAGCTGAATTTTTTTTGTTCAGTTTTTGAGTTTTCTCGCCAAGGTGAGTTACCTGGCGGTCGTCGATCTTTCCGTTCACGTTGAACTGCTTGTTCTGCAGGCTTTTTTTTATAAGGACGAGATGAAGATAAGTTGCTACTGCTCCATGCAGGTCCAAGGTTCGCATCTAGCAATGAAGCTAGATCTGGTTGCGTTTTTTCTGACTTCGAATCTTTGGGTTTGGGTGCCATTCTTTGACTTTGCATTGTGGCAAACCTCTCCCCTTTTGACAAGGGTTATGCTTATGTGAAAATTCTGTGAAGAATTTTTCTTGGATTAAACACTACAGTGTGCCATTCTGTAGTATCTTTCATTCACGGGATGATGATGAAAGCTTTACGCAACTCGCTCAGGTGGCGGAATTGGTAGACGCGCTAGGTTAAGGACCTAGTGGGGTAACCCGTGGGGGTTCGAGTCCCCCCCTGAGCACCAAAAGCAGTTAGCCCGATTCGCTAACTTTTTTTGATTTTGTCAAAAGTCTTATGGCTTACGCGAAGACCCTCTTTGTAATCATCCCTGAAAGTAGGGTTTCCAAGGTAGTCAAAACCTTCGAAAAGGCCGTGTCGCCTGTTGTTTTCGTAATGCTCCAGAAGGTGTACCCGAAACTCTCCGCCCCGTTGCTCATACTTTTTTATGGCCCACTCATTTGCCTCAGGTGTTGGGTATTGAGTGAATTTCCGTCTAGCCTCTTCATGAACTTCAAGCCAGAGGGAAGCATATATTTTTTTCTTTAGGTGAGCATCGCTTTGGGTTTTGTAATCTTCGGGATCAATGGGGTCGTCGAAATAATAAATGTGAGCCCCGTGTTTTTCTCCATGCGTAAATTCTTTATCAAAAACCTGAATCCCATTTTGCTTAAATCGTTGCCATTTTCCATGAAGTTCACCCGACAGGTATTGTTTAGTTTCGTGAACTTGCTCATTGTCGAATTTTAACTTGGTAGTTCCGCTGAAAGGCAAATCTTCTACTCGACCGTCTGCACCGA
>JABHOU010000162.1 GCA_018695085.1 Opitutia bacterium
AGCATCCCCCCCTACGCAGGCAAACAGAATGAGCGAAAATTCTCCCATCGTAAACCGAATTCGGGAAAACCGAGTAATGCCCGTGGCGGTCGTAACAAAACCCGACGACGGTCCGCGCATGGCGGAAGCCCTCTTGGAGGGAGGGATAAACTTGTTGGAAATCACCCTGCGCACGGAAGTAGCCCGTGAAGCCCTCCGGGAAACCCGCAAGCGCTTTCCCGACATGTTGCTCGGGGCGGGAACGATCCTCGATGCCGCCGTGATTCCGGAGTTACTCGAGGACGGGATCGACTTCGGAGTTTCTCCCGGACTGGACGAAACGGTGCTGGGCACCTGTATTCGATCGAGGTTTCCCCTGTTCCCGGGAGTGCTTACGCCGACCGAGGTGAGCAGAGCCCTGTCTCTCGGTTGCAAAAACCTAAAATTCTTTCCCGCCGAACCTGCGGGCGGAGCCCCTTTCCTTAAGGCCCTCATAGGCCCCTTCAAGGCAGAAGGCGTTCGGTTCGTCCCCACGGGAAGCATAACCTTGGATAAGGCTCCCTCCTACTGGGCCTTGCCCGAAGTGATCGCGGTGGGGGGATCGTGGCTGGTGGCAGGCAATCTGCTGAAAGAAGAACGCTTCGACGAAATCACCAAATTAGCCAAGGAAGCTCTCGCCTTGGGACAAGAAGACTGAAAAACTTTCCAATCCATGAATCACAAGATCACGACCCTCACCCTCTGCGCCTTGACGGCTGCCGTTTCGGCATTTGCGTTAAAACCTCACCCGACCTTGCTCCAGCACGGGAACTTCGACAATTGCCGACTCGTCTTTGAAAAGGAAAAGAAAGGTCACGTAGCCTTCATGGGCGGGTCCATCACGGAGATGAACGGGTATCGACCGATCCTGTGGGAGTGGCTCCAAAAGCGTTTCCCGAAAACCAAGTTCACCTTCACCAATGCGGGTATTTCCTCCACCTGCTCCACCACGGGAGCCTTTCGTCTCCAACGAGACGTTTTGGATCACGGGCCGGTAGACCTGTTCTTCGTGGAGTTCGCGGTGAACGACGATCAGGACGCCGGACATTCCCGAGAAGCCGCTCAGCGCGGTATGGAAGGAATCATCCGCCATTTGCGGACCCACAACCCGAACGCCGACGTGGTGGTCACCTATTTCGTGAATCCCGGCATGCTCAAGCAAGTGCAGGAAGGCAAACAACCGCTACCCATGGCCGCACACCAGGAAGTGCTGGATCACTACGGCGTATCCGCCGTGCATCTGGCCAAGGAACTAGCCGACCGCATAGAGGCGGGCACTTTCACTTGGGCGAAGTTTGGAGGAACCCACCCCAAGAAACCCGGCAACCAGTTGGCTGCCGATCTAGCAGTGAGCATGCTGGAAAAATCTTGGAAAAAGCCTATCGCGAAAAAGGGCGTCCCCCACCCCGTTCCCGAAAAGCTTTTTAATCCGCACAGTTATGTAAAAGGACGGTTCCTTTCTCCGGAAAAGGCGAAGTTGGAAGGTGGCTGGAAGTGGAGCGAGCCGGAATGGAAAAAGCTGTCCGGCGGGAAGCGCGGACGCTACCTAGGCAAGCCTCTTCTGCATACACAAAAACCCGGCTCGACCGCCAAGTTGGATTTCGAGGGTTCCGCCATCGGGGCCTTCGTCTTGGCGGGTCCGGACGCAGGGGTCTTGGAATTCGTGATCGACGGTAAGGTCAAGGGAACGGTTACGCTGGGACACCGATATAGTCGCGGTCTACACTATCCGCGAAGCGTAATGTTCGCTCACGACTTGAAGCCCGGCAAGCACACGATCAGCTTAACTCTTTCCGAAAAAGGCAAGGTCGAGGGAAAGACCTCCGCCGCCCGCATTCTCCAGTTTTGCGTGAACTGATCTCACCTTTATTAATTTAAAAGTAAACAAATCAAAATGAGTAATCCCTTCCTAGACGATTCCTTTCATCCCGACTGGGCTCAACTTACGCCTGACCGCATAGAAGCGGACACCACTCTGGCCATTGAGCTAGCCGAGAAGAATCTCGCCGCAATACGAAGCCTCGCGTCAAGCGAAGTCGCCTTCGGCAACGTGGTGAAAGCCTTGGAGCAGGCAACAGCCGGGCTGGACGACTGTTGGGGCAAGGTGTCTCACCTTGATTCCGTCTGTAATTCCGATGAACTTCGAGTAGTCTACAATGAAATGCTTCCGAAAGTTTCGGCCTTCGAAGCAAAAATCGCCTTGGACCCCGACCTTTGGTCTGCCTTGCAGGCTTTCGCGGAAACGAACGAGGCGAAAAGCCTGACGGACACCGACAAACGTCTTTTCGAGGAAACCATGGATGACTTCCGAGAGGCGGGAGCCGATCTTTCACAAGAAAAGCGAAACCGGTTGGAAGCCATCTCGGAAGAGTTGGCGAAGGTCACTCAAAAGTTCTCCGAAAACGTTCTCGATTCGACGAATGCTTGGGATCTGATCATCAACGACGAGAGTAAAATGGCAGGCCTTCCCGACAGCGCCAAGGACGCCGCCCGTCAATCCGCCAAGGACAAATTGGAAAAGAAGGACGACGACGAACCCTGCTGGCGCTTCACTCTGCAAGCTCCTTCGATTTCACCCGTGCTCGAATACTTGGAAGACGACTCGATACGAAAGGAAATTTGGGAGGCCGCGACCAAGATCGGCTGGCAAGACGATTGGGAAAACACGGATGCAATTAAGCAAATCCTTTCCTTGCGCTTGGAAAAAGCAAGCCTACTTGGAAAAAACGATTTCGCGGACATAGCCCTCTCTCGTCGCATGGCCAAGAACGGACAAAAGGCCGATGCCTTCGTTTCCGACCTGAGAGACAAAACGGCAGAAGCGTTTAGCCGGGAAAACAAAGAACTAGAAGCATACAAG
>JABHOU010000160.1 GCA_018695085.1 Opitutia bacterium
CTAAATGGAATCAACACGCGAATCGAGGGAGATAAATCGATCCTCACCGATCGCCTATCAGCTTTACAGGCAGAAAACACAACCCTCAAGGAAGAGAATCGAAATCTCTCGACAAACGCCGAAATCTTGCAGGGACAATTAGCCGACTTGCGTTCCGAGTTGACAACCCTCGAGTCACAAGAAAATCGCCTTTCAGACCAGTTGTCAGGCTTTCAAGACGCAAATCATTTACTCCACCAAAAGACCAAAAAACTAGAATCCGAAAGATCCGATATGGACGCCGCGGTAAAATTGATGGATCTTGAACTTCAGGAGTTGACCGGAAGTGAACAAGCCAACATCGCAAAACTTCGCAAAATTGATTCTGAAAACAGAGAACTTGCAAACGAAGTTGGCTCTTTAGCGAATGATCGAGTGTTACTGCGTAATGAAACCGATGCTCTCAAATCAGAGCTAGCGCAAAGACAAAGTAACGAACAATTGCTTACCGACCAAATCCAAGATCTTGAAGCTGACAATCTAAATCTCCGAGGAAAGCTAATGAACATTAGGAACACCGAGGATGATTACCGACGGCAGATTGAGGGGTTAGTGCGTAAGAACGATACTCTTCTTTCCCAACTTTCTCTAACGAAAGAACAGCGTATTCGTTTGAGAAATGCCATTATCGGAACAATCGATGACCACGATCAAAGGCTTGATTAAAGCATTTGCTCCGCTGGATCGTTAGATCGTTAAGTCTGCAAAGGGTCTGGAACTGCTCGAACAGTTCTATCAACTCCTTAAATCCTAAAAAAAGTGAAAAAGATACAGATCTTTGCTTACTCCGAGAAGACTCCCATATCCCTAAATTTCGCATATCGATTTTCGAGCAACTTTTCAGGAACCAGCCCCAGCAGTTCGTCAAGTCCTGTGCGGAGTGCATCCCTTAGGGATTCCGCAGCTGAATCCCAATCATGATGTGCCCCCCCCAAAGGTTCAGGCAAAATCGCGTCCACAACGCCTAATTCTAGCAAGTCCTGAGGACTCAGTCGAAGAGCACCCGCTGCATCGGAAGCATACTTCCGGTCCTTCCATAATATTGCCGCGCAACCCTCGGGAGAAATGACGGAATAGTACGCATTTTCGAAAATAAGAACTCGATCCGCCACTGCAATTCCGAGAGCACCACCTGACCCCCCTTCCCCAATAATAATCGCAACGACCGGCACCTTCAATGCTGCCATTTCTTTAATATTCACTGCGATAGCTTCCGCAACATGTCGTTCTTCCGCACCGACTCCAGGATAAGCCCCGGGCGTATCAACCAAGGCTACTACCGGCATGGAAAACTTTTCCGCCATCTTCATCAAACGCAAAGCTTTGCGATATCCCTCAGGATTGGGGCAACCGAAATTACGCTTCAAATTCTCCTCGGTATCTCGACCTTTCTGTTGGCCGACCACCATGACGCTACGGCCATCAAGCTTGGCGGGTCCGCCAACCATTGCGGAATCCTCACCGAAGGTACGATCACCATGCAATTGTTCGAAATCATCGAATATCCTATCAACAAAATCTAAAGTGTAAGGGCGATTAGGATGTCTCGAAATTTGAATTTTCTGCCACGGGGTCAGGTTCGAATATATATCTCGTTTCGCCGCGTCTATCTCGGCTTCGATAACCTTCGCCGCGGTGGAAACGCGATTAGGATCGACATCGGATTTCCGAGAGGACTCAAGAAGTTCCTCCAACTGGCTTTCCAAATCACGTAGAGGTTTCTCGAAATCGAGCGTATGCACTTTTTTTTCCATCAATATTAAAAAGCTTCTAAAGGGAAGCTAGCGAGACGTCAATAGGTCGAAAGAATCTTAAGATGGCAAGATTGCATACTCAATGGAAAAACAATTACAGGCCGAAACGCTTCGGATGCTTTCTTCTATTTCCTTTTTTGAAGAGATAGAAATTTGTTTGATAGAGCCTCCGGGAACAGGATAGCTATTTATACCGCACCTAGGGCTAGGCTGCCCCTTTTTGGCCATGTAAACAGGTGCCAAACAAGCGATCGTAGAAGGGGGGAATGAATAGAGGAATTCAACATAAATAGCCTCTTCATATATTCCGAAGCGCCAGTGATGGAATCGTGGCATGACAAGAAAGGGTTACGGGCATTATTATGTCTAAATTGGAGACTGGGATGCTCACATTTGGCATAGACACACACAAAGTATGATACAGGAATATGAGAACCGAATCATGAATACTCTAAGATATAAATTGAGATGACTGTGGCTCCCCACAAGCATATGATTTCGCACAAATGCATACGCGAACCAGCTAACCAGTCAAGCGCCTGAGCCGAATGTTACCGATAGCTTAAGGGGTTCCATCTCCTTGAGCAATGCGGTGCCTTACTTGAATTCCATTTTCAGTTCCTGCACTCGAAACTTGGAGTTTCAATCCTTAAGTTCTTCCTTCCATCCAAGGATGCGAGCTTCTGCAGTTGCTTTTTCTGCACCCTCCTTATCGCCTTTAGCTACTAAGATACGAGAAAGACTTACCTTGGTAGTCAAATCTTCAGGAGCTATTGACAAAGCTTGTTCGCAAGCGGCATGGGCCCCCGACAAATTTTGACGGGCCAAACGGACTTCAGCCAAAGCTCTCCAAGCATCAAGACACTCGGAATCCGACTTCACGACTTTCATCAATTTGTCCTCGGCGATCTCTTCTTCGCCTAAAGAAAAGTCTAGGATCGCCTCCTCCACCAAATCAATCGGATTAACATTTTCCATTACGAACAGGATTTCAGTGCTCGTACCATTGGAGCAAGAAGAAAAGAAGATCAATTGTTACGCTAACCATCTGCTCGGGCGTAAATTGTCTTGTCCCGACGACTGGTGGGGTTCATGTTGAACGGAACATCTTGATCCCCCGAAACCCCACTCAAATCCATGCTTTTCGAAGAACCTGAATTCCAAGCCCTGCTCCTCCTGCACGGCAGAGACCGTAGAAAAATAGGAGCCGAGGCAGAACTCAGGGATTTGCCAAAAGTCCTCGAGGTGGTCAAAAATAAAATCGAGATTGAAAAGGAAACCATAGCCTCCGCTCAAATCGAACTCCGCGAACTCGAAACTAAGGCGAGTAGCTTGGGTAACCAAATAGCATCAATCGAAACCAAGATTTCGCAACAAAAAACCAAGCAATTGGAGGTCAAGCGACAAGAAGAATATCAAGCCCTCGAAAATGAAATCAAGGGGCTACAAGATCAAATGAGCGCCAACGAGGACGACCAACTGGAAACCCTCATGAAAGTCGATGACGCTCGGGCCACTTTGGTAATCGCCGAGGGGAAACACACTGACCGAGTTCACTCTTTGGAAAAGCAGCTGGAGGAGCTCAATGAAAGGGACACTCTTCTTCGACAAGAAATCGGTGAACTCGAACAGGAAATCAAGGCGTCCGGTGAAGAAATGGATCCCACTTTTCTTCGTGAATACGAACGCGTGAAAAAGGTCGTGCGGCGTCCACCATATGTCGTTCCCGTAGAGGATCAAAAATGCTCGGGTTGCAACCTCCGGGTATCGAACGACATCGTCTCTTCCATTCTGGTAGAGGAAAAGCTCACCGTTTGCGACCAATGTGGTCGCGTCGTCTACATCCAGAGATGAATTACATTTTCCGGGAAGCGGTCATTCGCTCCGGAGTCTTCGGACTCCGGAGAGGAAAGTCCGGACATCACAGGGCAGGATTCCCCACGAAAGCGGGGGGAACTCGCATAAAAACGAGTGCACGGCTAGTGCCACAGAAAACATACCGCCCCCTTCGGGAGGCAAGGGTGAAAAGGTGGGGTAAGAGCCCACCGCCGCAAGGGCAACCAAGCGGGCAAGGTAAACCCAATCCGATGCAAGACGAAATAGGGAACTGGGCGGCCCGCCCATCAGTTCCGGGTACGTCGCACCCCGCTTGCGGGGACCGAGATTTTCTCGGTAGATGAATGAATGACTGTAGCGATTTCGTTCAAGAAACCGTCGCAACAGAATCCGGCTTACAGCTTCCCGGAATTCATTTGCAAGTCAGCTTTACCGTTGACTACCAAGCCACAATAGCTAATTTCTTCCTCGCTTATGGCAAACACTAAGTCAGCAGAAAAGAACGCCCGCAAAAACAGTGCTCGTTACGAACGCAACCGTGCGGTGAAAACCAAGCTCAAAACTTTGGAAAAAAAGTTCCAATCATCATTGGAGTCCAAAGATGGCGATCAGGCTCGAGAAAGTGCTCGGATATTTATTTCCGCCTTGGACAAAGCGGCTAAAAGCGCGTTGGTGCATCGCAACAAAGTGGCTCGCAAGAAAGCATCTGTTGCCAAGGCAATTGTCGATATGCAATCTGCCGGAACCTCAAAAAAACCTGCCGCTCAAAAAGAGTCCCCAGAGGAAAGCGAATAAGCTTTCTGGCTATTTCGAGTTCCAGCTAAAAAGCCAAGCACGCCACACCGTGCGAAAACTTAGTTCCCTCCCCAATGCGGGCCGTGGAAGATAAAGATCGAATTGTTAAGTCTGATCATATGGCTAACGCGTCCCTCATGGGGATGCAAAAGAGACATAGAGCACTTGCTAGATATGCCGTGAATCCGATTCGTCCTTCTCGGAATATCCGCTGTCTTGACGCTGATGGTTCACTTTATTCTTTTTCAAGTACGCATCGTAAACGTCGTCGGCCGACATGCCCAAGACCTGAGCAAGTGA
>JABHOU010000375.1 GCA_018695085.1 Opitutia bacterium
AACCCATGGGACATTTGCATAGATAGCGGTTTCAACTGGTTGGGCACGGACAACGATCCGGGCAGACCGGGAGAACGTATTTTCATGCCAATTCGACATGGTCACTATTCCATGAAGCATCCGTGGAAATTCGATTGGATGGGCAAGCACCCCGCAATCGCTCCATCTTCCGATCTTTTCCCGGGAGTGAGCGGTTCGGGAACAGGAGTCGTTTATTACACCTCGGAACACTTTCCTGAAAAATATCGCAATCGCTATTTGATCGCCGATTGGACCAACAATTGCATCTTTCTCTACAACCCCAAATGGGACGGAGCATTACAGGTTCCTGCCGAAACCAAACGCAAAATCGTTGATGGAGGAGTTACTCGAGCGGGAGATCTTGGCTACAAGGGAGCAAAGGGCCGTTCTCTATTTCGACCGACCGATATCGACGTCGGACCTGACGGCGCTCTTTATATGGCGGGATGGGGTTCCGTTTACGGGACTAAGTACGTTCCAAAAGAAAAATGGACGACTGAGGAAAACGCAAAGTATCAAGGTCGAGTTTTTCGCCTGCGACACAAGAATCCTCTCATACCTCGGAAAAAATGGGATACGTCCAAAAGAAAGATGCCAATCCAAAAATGGAACTTCAATCAGCTAATGGAGGACATGGGGCATCAAGTGCAAGTATGGCGCGTGAATGCTCAGGACGAATTCGTTAGGCGAGGATCAGAATTCCGTAATGGATTGCTCAAGGCCATTCGTTCGGGAAATCTTTCAGAGAGCCAAGCAACTTGGTCGATTTGGGCGGTTGGACGGATTGACAAAACGAGCGGTACTGACCTTGCGGACATTAAGAAATTTGCGAGGGAAAGCTCGATATTGAATCTACGCATTCAAGCCACTCGCATATTGGGAGAGAACAAAGCAACCGATTCCCGAGCGATTCTGGTTAGCTTGCTTGACGACCCCGAACCACGAATTCGCACTGCGGCCATGCAATCCTTGGAGAAAGTCGGTTGGGGAGATTATCGAGATTCGATTCTGGATGCAGTGGCAGACGAAAAAGAGCGAGTAACCGCTTACGTCAACTGGCAGGTAATGCGTCGACAGTTGCCTCAAGCTAAAAGAGGACAACTGCTTGAAGATCCGCGAAACGGAATCCGGCTCATGGCTGGGCTCAGCTTAATGGAGGAAGGAGATCGCAGCCTGCAAGGAAAGGTCGAGCAGTGGTTGAAGAATGCGGGTGAAGATTCGGAAATCGAAGGCCAAGTCACAATAACTGCAAATGAAACGAACTTTCGAAAATCCACAAAAGTGTTAATCAAGGGAAGTTTACCAAAAGAGAAATCGTTTGATCTTCGTTACACGCTGGACGGTTCTACCCCCAATGAAAAATCTCCCAAAACAGCAGGCGAAATTTCAATATCCAAAGACTCCGAGGTCAAAGCCGCGGCCTTCATCGACAAACAACTGGTTTCCAACATAGCAGTCCTAGGCGTTCATCGAATAACTGATTCCGAGTGGCAGGACCGTCTATTTATTAGCAACATTAGAATTACCGGAAAGGAGGCTGACTTGTATGCCACAAACGAAGGTCTTCAACGTGGAGTACTGGCATATGCAGATGATCCCGACACCACTATAACCAGTGTCCCAGATGAAATTTCCGGAGCTACCTTGATTCCGACTCGAAAAGCGGACAAGGCAAGTATGCGGAGTGATTTCTTGAGCTTCGAGACAAACCTATCTTCCCTCGTCTACGTAGCATTCGACATCCGATCAACGCCCCCAAAATGGTTGACCGGTGAATTCAAGGAAACCAAGCACGTCTTATCGACAAGCAACGGGAACAAGTTGCGCGTTCACGTGAAGGAAGCAAAAGCAGGGAAAATCGTCTTGGGAGGGAATGAAAAAGGCAAAGTCACCTACCTAGTTTTTGCAAGCAAGGGTAGTACGGGACAAACCACAATTGCCGCGACCAAGGCAATTCTCGGTCGCGGCACAGTAAACCCGAAGCGTGGTGAGGCAATCTTCTTTGGTCGCGGAACATGCTTTGCCTGTCACAGGGTAAACGGGCGCGGAGTGGCAGTCGGACCCGAACTTGCAGGAATCAGCAAGCGTCGCGACCCCCATTACCTAGTCGAGGCAATCCTCAACCCCGATGCGTACATTGTTGAAGGCTACCAGCAAACCAGTCTGGAAATGAAAGGCGGGCGAAAGCTCTTTGGAATGATCCAGGAAGAAACAGCTATCTCGATCAACCTCGTCCTGTTAACTGGCGAACAGATAACCGTTCCTACGGAAGACCTGAAAAAACGATCGGATGCCAAGAAGTCGGGGATGCCGGCAAGCTTCGTTTACACATTAAGCCCCCAAGACGTTGCCGACGTCACTGCTTGGACATTGACTCTCCAAGGACCCGATGAGCAACAAACCTCTTCGAAACCGAATCAAGGACTGAGTGTCAAACATATGGAAGTATTGAATGGCGACAAGAGGGACAAGGTTGTGGTTTCCATCGGCAACGAGATCTTTACCGAGTATCTATACGCCAATCAGGGCAAACCGATCCTCTATCCCGTGATCGGTCCGTACGGAATTCCCATGACCCGGCACTACCCAATGAAGGAAGGGGTGCCCGGTGAGAGCGGCGATCATCATCATCACCAGTCCATTCACTACAACCACCCGGTGAGCGGGATCGATTTTTGGCATGGCCGTGGAGGAGCCCACATTCGTAATGACGAAATCGTCAAGGCAGAGGTGGTTGACGGCAAGGCATTGATCGTAAGCAGGAACAGCTGGATGCATGGCGACAAGAGAATTCTCTCGGACACCACCGAAATCAGTGCCGGCAACACGAAAGGTGGGCGGTTCATCGATTACAAGGTATCGATCCATGCCTCGGAAAGGGAAATTACCTTTCAGGACAGCAAGGAGGGTTCAATGTCCATTCGTACCCATCCCGCCTTGAGATTGCAGGGAAAAGTAGCCAAGGGATCAGCTATAAACAGCGAGGGAGTGAAGGGAAAGGCCGTTTGGGGAAAAGCCGCCAAGTGGGTGAATTATTGGGGACCGGTGGACGGGAAGATGGTGGGCATTGCGATTTTCGACCATCCGAAAA
>JABHOU010000411.1 GCA_018695085.1 Opitutia bacterium
GAAGGCAGGCGCATGCAATCGAGTTTCACCATGGCGCCTTTTTCCATGAAAGCTTCCAGTTCGAAGATCTCGGGCGCATTCGGAGGAGCCTCGAAGGTTCCGATGGGCAAAGAATTCTGAGTGTTGGGTTCATCGAGCGTCGATGAATAGACCTTCACCGGTTCGCTGCGCTTCCCAGGGAAAATCTGATCGTTCACCGGAGTGGGATAGCGCCGCGAAGCATCGAGAACGAGATTTGGATAGAAGCGCGGTTTTTTCTCCCCTTCCCAGTCGACGTAGTCCGTTTGACGAAGGACAGAACGCGCTTTCAGGCGAATGCGGTAGTCGCCTCGTACGGGGGCTTTGTATTTATCAAATCCGTAGTAAAACGGAGTGTACGCCCCACGGAAAATAGCGGTGGAGGCTTCCTCAAGAACATGTGCTTCAATGGTTTTATTTCCTAGGTCATCCACATGCACAAACTGAATGGCATCGGCAATGAGGTAGCCTTCGGTTCCCTTGTCAGTTAAGGAGATCTTAGCCCTTACGGGAGCCGCTCCCTTTTCGCCAAAGCTAAACCGACCGAGCGGAAACCACAGGTTGTCAATGGTCGGTTTGGCGGACTGATCAATCATGAGACGAGTTTCGCCCTTGGCATGATGAACGGTATAAGGGGCAGCCTTACTCAGACTTTCTCCCCCACCAAAACTTACCCGCACTTCGTAGATTCCGGGTTTAGGCAAAACCGCCTGCCATTTAACTTGATGAGGTCCCTTGTTTTTGGTTGTCGCCAGGTAATGCTTTCCCAAATGGTTCGAACGCACATTTGACTTTCTCCAAGGGCCGATGCGCTCCGCATCGGTGTCGTCGACTATGATCCCGATTGATGGAGCTTTTTTATCGAGGTAGAGTCCTCGTTTGACAAACGACGCCTTGTCGTTGATTTCCAGACCGTCAAGTGCCAGTGAGAATCGCGTCCAAGCGCCATTGCCGCCTCCTGCCCACATTCTTCCCTGTTCCCTTGCGTAAAAGCGACTAGTAATGGATGCAGGTTTGGTTTCCGGGAAATCAAGGGCCCGGCGAAGAGCAAACTCCGCCACGTCGAGGTAGGCATCGATCTGGACATGCGAAACGTCGAGTGCAGTGCCCACTTTGGCAAAACCATGCACTTCCCCATCCAACGGTATGCGATCCGCAATTTTCAGGTAGGGGTCATGGAGTAAATCGCGAAGGATATTCTCGTATTCAAATCGATTGACCCGGCGGGAAACGGAGCGACCATACTTTCCCGCTTTCGCGTCCTGTACCCGGGTGATTTCCCCTGACAAATCATCCAATGCTCTCTTCCGTTCGGCATCCTGCAACCGGCTCTTCTTTGGAGGCGGCATTTCCTTGGACTCGATCCGATCGTAAATCTTTACCCAAATGCTTTCGTTATGGGAATCTTCCGGCTGCCAGGTCAGCGACAGAAAGTTCAATCCACCCTCGGTAAGATCATCATCGTGACAATCCATGCAGTGGTTTTCGAAGAATATATCGAGGTTCTTTGGTATTTCTGCGGATAGATGTGAGAAAAAGCATACAGCCATGCTCAAGTAGGCCGTAACCAGTCTCCCTGTCAGGTAAATTGAGCAGCAACCAATATCAAACACACCATTCATACGTCAGTCCCTAGATTAATCTTACAACTTCGAGATACAAGAACACATTTAGTGTTCTTGGACAAAGAGAATTCGGGGCAAGGCTCCGTTTGAGCAGATCAAGGAAAAGAAAGGTGTCGACTAAATTTCATCATTAGTTCTTCCAAAGCACACTGGCTTCATAGGGTCCAGTCTGCCCTTTTTCAGCACCCCGTATTTTTCTTACAAAAGCACTGGTGACGTCAGCCTTCGCATCCGTCCAGGTCGAGCGAACGTAACTTAAAATCGATGCAATCTCATCATCCCCAAGCGCCAGTCCGAACCCGGGCATCGCGGCTTCGTAATTCTGTAGTTCCCCATTCACCTCGATCTCGCCGCCGAGCCCCTTCAGTAATACCTTCACCAATATTTCCCGGTCGCCGGAAACCCAGTCGGAATGAAGCGTGGGCGAGATACTCGGTAATCCCTTACCCTCCGGGCCGTGACATCCAATGCAGAACATTTTAAAAAGCGTTTCTCCTGCCCGAATACGACCCTTGGGAGTATTGGCAGCATTTCCGGCAACCCTTTCGTTTTCAATCTTGGTTCCTCTGACTCGCAACGAAGCGTTGCGGGACTTGAGGGCCGGCACGGGTTTTGCGAATCCGGGCTTCGCCTTGTCCAAGTGAACAAGCGTGGCGAAAGCGTTCACCTCAAGCGGGCCTTCCTCGGTATCCACTTCAGAGTAGATATGAGTTTGCATGGCAGGCAGAAGGTCGGGGATCTCCAGAAATACTGATTTTCCATCCGGAAGGATTTTTACACTCTTTACCCGGACACGGTCGTGCCCCTCCTGCGAAGGACGCTTTACGGAATATTCCAGTGAGCCGTAAGCCGGGGAATATTCATAATTCCATTGCTGAACAAAATAGTTCTTTGTCTGCGAAGCTGACTGACCGCTCAGTTTGGAACTAAATTGCAGTTCGATCCCGTTTTGATAGCCATGGACGTTTTCAAGCACGGGTGAGGACTTGCCGGTGTAGCGAATGCGGTCGAGCGATCCATCCTCCAAGGCGTAGTTTCCCCAACCATCCGATCCGACCACGTAAAACATACCGTCCTTCGGGTTGATTGCACCACGCATTCCCCCGGCTCTGAACTCACCGACCAGAGGAACGATTGTTCCCTGGGCCCGGTCATAATCCGCATACTCGTCGTTTCGCAGGATTTGATACCAGCTTCCGAAACCGTAACTCAACCCGACGATCTTTCCGCTCAGCGGGCCAAAGCGGCCCGACGTGGGAAACTCGAAACCACCGGTTGAATTGTCAATGCCTCGGGGCAGATAAGCCATTGCCGGCGTGATCTCATTATCCGCTTCTTCCGCAGACCCACGCTTCAAGAGGTTGGGCCCCATGCCATAATAATCGCCCTTCTGTATCTCAAGGACGGCGGAAGAAGGCGTCCAAACACCTTCCTGCGGACCAACAAGGAAGATTCCATCCTTGCTTGCGCCCACCGCCATGGCATTGCGCAAGCCGCTGGCGAGTAGACGAGCGGGTTTATTCCATGGCTTCTTGAAGGCCGAATTGCCGATGACGTAGTAAAAGCTCTTGTCCTTGTCTACGTGCAATCCAAAGCTATGCGTGTGGGCGGTCGGCGCATAAGCAAAGCCATTGTGATAGTCTTGATAGTAGTCCGCTTCGCCATCCGAATTCAAGTCTTGCAGACAGACTATGCTGTTGCGCGTCAAAACGTAGGGACGACCGTCAACCAAACGAATGCCAAAAGGCTGGTTGAGTCCGGTCGCAAAACGTTTCCAAACGACTTTCTTCATGCCGTCCTCCAAGCCTGTGACTTTCCAGACGTCTCCCATGAGCGTAGTGAGATAAGCAGCTCCGTCCTTGGCGAAGTCAATCCCGCTGAACATCATCATGGAGCCCCATGGATTCTCGAGCGGCACGCCAACGCGGTCGACGACGTAAGGTTTGTCATTTTTCGCAATGCTTGCCTTTTCCTGGAAACGCTTTGGCCAACTCGACTTTCCTCCCTTGGTCCAACTCGGCAACGGGTCGATTTCATGGTCGGCCTTGATTGCAGATATCGCAGCATCCACCTCAGCAGAAGCTCCTTCCCAGTAAAAGATTTTGTAGGCGATCGCTGTTGCTGGGGCATTCCATTTTCCCGCTTGCAGGACGGGAGCAACCAAAGGTCCTTTTCCTTTCGAGAATGCTTTGGCCCCAGCGACGAACGCCTTGCCATCCTTCGTTGCAACCAGGATGTCGCCCGTTGTCTTGATCTTCCAGTCCTTATGTTTCTCCAGGTTGAAAGGAAAGGATACGGCTCCCATTCGGGATGCGGAAACCGTGCGTGTGTAACAGCCGTTCTTCATTTGCGAAACAGATTCAAGGAAACGGGTCTCCCCTATCTCGTAATGCATGATTACACGCTTGCCGTACAAGTAATGCCCCAAGTAGCGACTCATCGACTGACCGTCTTGCTCAATGGGACCGAACCACGAGCTCAAATCCTTCGCCACCACGCCTTGTGGAACCGCCACGCCATGAATGAATCCCCAGCGATGGGGATTAAAATAGGGACGGCCTTCCCATGCGTTGAAGTAGCTACCCTTTTCCCGGTCAAAGGTTACGGTATGGCCACTCTGCAACAGGATACTCAACATACCCCCAATTTTTTGCTTCTTGTCGATCGAGTAGGTCGCAGCCATGGCAGGTCCGTAATCCATGTCATTCCAACGGAGATCCTTGTGCCCGTTCTTGCTGTAGTTTCCCCAGTGCCCAAAGGTTCCGCCGTCCAAGTCCGGGTAGGCCGGCAGCAAATCAAGTTCTTGGTCCTTTTCCAAATGATGCTTCGCCTGTCGTTTGTAAAAGTCGTACGTCCTGTAGGTGTTGGTTTCCTCACCGGCCAACTCGTAACCTCCCCTACCCTTTGCGGTATTCATATACGGGAAGGCAGGAGGCTCCTTGCTGAATTTTGATTCATTGACACCTGTTGACTCTGCGTCTGTCTCCTGATCTTCGGCGGTCTGCAGTTTCTTGAGGAAAATATTTCTGAACCTTACTTTCTTGCCCACAAGTTCCGGTCTCTTCACGCCATGAACCTGTAGGCCGATATGCCCGGCCCCCGATACCCCATCGAATTCAAATTCCGTGATCGGAACGTCATTGATAAAGGTCTGATAGCGATCATCGATCACCCGTATAAAAAAGGAATTCCATTGATTCTGCTTGAGGGCGCCTTTGACCGGTTTGGTTTTTTCCTTCTCCATATCAGGGCTGAGCCAACCTTGCCTGGAGCCGTCCTTTTTCTTCATCGCTTCCCCGTATATGAAGCCTGACTTGCCTCCGGCGATTTCCACCTGCGGACCAA
>JABHOU010000404.1 GCA_018695085.1 Opitutia bacterium
CTAACTTTGCCAAATGAGCCAAACCGTCATCGGAGACAGAGGTGTTCTCGAGATGAAGTCGAGTAACCTGAGCACACTTGGCAACCTCGGCAAGACCGGCATTGGTCACTTTCGTTCGAGCAAGGTTGAGCCAAAGAAGTTGGGGTGATACACCGCCAAGCTTCTTGGTCTGCTCATCACCAAACTGCTCCCCAATATAAGAGGCGTTCACATACAAGGCATTTGTATTTTGGGCGACAGGCATGGTGAGAATGCCCAAGTCTTTCAGGCTGGTAAGAGCCTTGGCGTCGACAGGGGGCAGTTTAGGTAATTTGGGTTGCAGGACTGCAGTCGCAGATTCTTTCTTGCGAGGCGGATTCTTGAGGATGGCTTCGGCTGCCTTTCTCGCTTCCCCCTTGAGATCGGAAACCTTAGAATCAAAAGAGGCGCCGGCAAGAATCCAAGCCTCGAAGACTTTAAGCTCATTTTTGGTGACAAGGTTGTGAGGTTCATCCTTGTCAAAAGGAGGCATTACATCGTCATCATCTTCTGGAAGGGACATACGATAATAGAGCTCACTGTCGTCGAGCTTACCTTTTACGATGATTTTCGCTCCCGATCCCTTCCCGCCTTTGAGAAGATCTTTCACGGTATGGAGTCGCAACTTGCCTTTATCCTTGGATTGCCCATGGCAATCGTAACACTTCGCGGCCAAAACGGGACGGATTACATCATCAAAAACTTTGGCCTTGTCCGGATTAGTCTCGGAAAACAAGTGAGATGAGACTACGACCAAACCCAAGACAGAGAACGTGAATGCTGTGATTGTTTTCATGTTTATTGAAAATCGAGTTAGGGTATATTAATTGGATATGTGAAAAACTCCATGACACTTCATCATTAGGCTTAAGTTGTAAAGACCTCAATGATGGTAGAGATGGAAATAATTTTCGCGAAAGCTTGAAGAACAAAAGGGTGTGCATAATTATGTTGAGCATGAAAATCGACTGGAGCAAGGAGCTGTGGCTAAGTCTTCTATTTATCTGTGTAGGGTTCACCATCTGGCCCTTGATGTGCTATTACGGGGGAAGAGCTCTAACGATTGAATATTTTCAGGACATGCACCTGAGAGACTGGGCGGAGAACCGAGTATACGGCCCGCTGGCGGACGGTGGATTAAGATCTTCATCCAGATTGTTATTTTTACTCGGTCCTTATTTTACGATGCTGGGGTTGAGAATCCTACTCTACAAATTTAGCGAAAGGTAGGGCATTCCAAGTCCAAGTCTTACGAATGCTCTAAAATCCTTCTGGAATCATATTCTCTTGATGGCGACAGAGATTCGCATAAGCGCCTCCTTTTGCCAACAACTCGGAATGCGAGCCTTTTTCAATGATTTTTCCATGATCGAGAAACACAATCTGATCGGCATCGCGAACGGTGGAAAGGCGATGAGCGATCACCAATGTGGTCCTTCCCTTAACTAGATTGGAGAGTCCTTCTTGGATCTCTCTTTCAGTCACAACGTCCACACTGGAGGTCGCCTCGTCAAGAATGACTACGGGCGGATTCTTCAGGAGTACGCGAGCGATCGTTAAACGCTGCTTTTCGCCCATGCTTAGGCGTATCCCGCGTTCGCCGATCATTGTATCGAGCCTTTTTGGGAGACTGTTCACGAAATTGAGGGCACAAGCCGCCGACAGGGCTTTTGCCAGATCTTCCTCGGATGCATTAGGGCGAGCCAGTAATAGGTTATCGCGAACGGAAGCATCGAAAAGGAAAGGGTCTTGGGACACGATACCTATATTTCCTCGCAAATCCGCAAGGGCAAAGTCTTGCAAATTAACGCCACCTACGCTCACGAAACCTTCGTCAACTTCGTAATATCGTAAAGCAAGATTCGCAAGAGTGCTCTTTCCGCCGCCGGTAGGACCCACGAGGGCCGTCACACTACCTGCAGGAACTTCTAAATTCAGCCTTTCTACCAGAGTTCCCCTTTCGGGATAAGAAAATCGGACATTGTTAAAAAGAATCCCAACCGAACCCTGGGGAAAAGGTTTAGGCTTCTTGGGGTCGCAAATGGCAATAGGGTGATCCAAGACTTCAAAGACGCGCTCCCCGGACGCCTTGCCTGCCGCGATTAAATTATTGATTCC
>JABHOU010000393.1 GCA_018695085.1 Opitutia bacterium
ATTGTGCCAACAGCCCAAGGTAATTGCCGGCAGTTGTATTCCCCATCGTCCACACCGACGATAGGGCATACGTCCGTCATAGCGCTTGGGATCAGGTGAGTAAGGATCGCTGGTCATGGACATCGAGAAAGCCTTTGCCAGCCAATTTGTCAACGTTGTCGTCCTCGCTGAAAAGGAATTCGAGAAGGTTGATTGGCACTTTACGCCCAAGTAGGTCAATAATAGGGTGAGCGTATGTTGGAAGCAGAAAGGCTTACAAGGAAAGGTATGATCGTCGCCCTTACGTGGACTCGCATCATGCGAAAACTGAGTTTCGCCGTGACCTGTCTTCGCCTATGGTTGTTCGTGCTTACCTTCGCTTTCGTCGAAGAAAGTTTTTCCGAAGCGAAGCAAGTGCAATTCAACCGCGACGTGCGACCCATCTTGTCCAACCATTGCTTTGCCTGCCACGGACCCGACGAAAAGCAACGCAAAGCCAAGCTAAGATTGGACCTCAAGGAAAGTTTGTTCGAGAAACGTGAAAATGTCTTGATTGCGAGAGGAAACCCCGGAGCGAGTGAATTGTTTCTTAGGCTCACTCACTCAGCCCCCGAGGAACGTATGCCCCCCGAGGATTTCCCCAAACAGCTGAAAGCGTCTCAAGCAAATACCATAAAGGCATGGATCGACCAAGGAGCGCATTGGGAAGATCATTGGTCTTATACAAAGCCAAGGATGCCTTCTCTTGCGGGAAAAGAGAAACATCTTTCTCCGATCGATCATTTCATCCGCAAGCGACTTAATAGCTCCGAACTTCCGCCTGCTCTGCCGGCCGATTCCAGAACCCTTGTACGACGCCTACATCTCGACCTTCTGGGCCTCCCTCCTGCTCCTTCAGTCGTCGAAGCATTTGCCGGCAACCCTTCAGCTCTAGCATACGCGAAGTTGGTCGACAAACTCCTCGCCTCCCCTCACTTTGGTGAAAGGCTCGCCCTGCCCTGGCTGGACCTTGCACGCTATGCTGATTCCGTGGGCTACCAAAAGGACAGGCTTCGAGATTGTTGGCTCTATCGCGATTACCTGATTCGGGCCTTCAACGAAAACAAACCCTACGACCAATTCGTGATCGAGCAATTGGCGGGCGACTTGCTCGAAGGCGATCCTCTTGAGAAAAGAAGCTGGCTCATTGCGTCGGGGCTCAATCGAATGAACCAGACAACGAGCGAGGGAGGAGCCCAGCCCAAGGAATACGTGGCAAAGTATGCCGCAGACCGTGTTCGCAATACCGCCGCAATATTTCTCGGTTCCACCATGGGGTGCGCCGAATGTCATGATCACAAATACGATCCCTTCACAACTAAAGACTTCTATGCCTTTGCCGCCTTTTTCGCCGACATCAAGGAACGAGGAGTGGGCTACCCCGAACACACCCCCATGCCGACCTATGCCCAACTTGACGAATGGGCTGATTTAAAGGCCCAATTGACTGCATTGCAGAACCAACTAGAGGATAGCGTCCTCGAAGAGGATAAAACAGCTCTAGATAAAAAAATTAAAGTAATCAAAGACCGCATAGAAAAGGTCACAGACTCTAAAAAGTGGCCAAAGACATTAGTCTCCCTTAGGTCGAAACCAAGAACTGTACGGATGCTTCCGCGGGGCAACTGGATCGACGAATCCGGTCCCGTTATGAATCCAGCGGTACCCACCTTTCTGGGAAAACTGGACATCGGCCATCGACGGGCCACGCGTCTCGACCTAGCCCGCTGGATTGCTTCGCGCGAAAACCCCCTTACCGCCCGCGTTTTCGTGAATCGGCTCTGGAAACAATTCTTCGGAAAAGGTCTCGCTCGCGACCTCGACGACCTTGGAGCGCAGGGGCAAAGGCCGACCCATCCCGATCTACTCGATTGGTTAGCCGTAGATTTCATGGAAAACGGTTGGGATATAAAGCGACACATACGCCAAATCGTTACAAGCGAAGCCTACAGACGATCATCCAATCATCCCACCGCCACAAGACTTGATCCCGAAAACCGCCTGCTCGCCCGACAAGGCACTTTCCGGCTAGAGGCGGAATTGATTCGAGACAACGCCCTTGCCATAAGTGGTCTTCTGGTTCCGAAGATCGGAGGTCGCAGCGTAAAGCCATACCAACCCTCCAACTACTGGTTTCGTCTCTACAACTCGGGAAAATACGTTCAAGACAAAGGCGAAGAACTCTACCGCCGAGGCATTTATACACTTTGGCGAAGGTCTTTCTGGCATCCCAGTCTGCAAGCTTTCGATGCCCCCGCACGCGAAGAATGCGTCGCGGAACGACCTATATCGAATACACCGCAACAAGCACTAGTTCTCCTAAACGATCCCACCTACGTAGAGGCCGCCCGCCTCTTCGCCGAACGCATCCTCACCACTCACAAAGAGGATCTCTCCAGATTTGATTTAGCCTTCCAGTTCGCATTAGCTCGTCCACCAAACAATGAGGAAAGCCTTATTCTCCAGAAGCTGTTAGAGAAGGAACGTAAGATCTACTCGGAAAACAAAAATGCTGCTCAAGCGCTTTTGACAACGGGCGAGAAACCACACAACGAAACAATCGACCCGATTGAACTCGCTGCTTGGACTTCAGTGGCCCGAACACTTCTCAACCTTCACGAAACCATCACAAGAAACTGACGGCCATGCAAACGCTTGCCGATAACATTTGTCGACGATCCTTTCTAGGCCAAACAGCAGCGGGCTTGGGTGGTCTCGCCTTTAATTCACTGCTCCAAGCGGAACAACTTCCAAAACAAGCCTTGATGAATTTAGCTCCCAAAGCCAAGCGCATCATATTTCTATACATGGCCGGCGGTCCCTCACACTTGGAAAGCTTCGACTACAAACCCATGCTGGAGAAGATGAATGGCCAGTCCATGCCGGACAGTTTCACCAAAGGCCAACCCATCGCGCAGTTGCAAGGAAAGAAACTGACCTGCCGAGGACCCTACTTCAAATTCAGCCGACACGGTCAATCAGGTCAACAAATAAGCGATGTATTTAAACATATCCCGAAGATAGCCGACGACATGTGCATCATCAGATCGATGCACACCGAGGCGATCAACCACGATCCCGCCCATACCTTCATGAACACGGGCACGGCCATCAGCGGTAGACCGGCCATGGGCTCATGGTTTCTATACGGGCTTGGTTCGGAATCCCAAGACTTGCCCGGCTTTCTAGTGCTCACCTCAACTGGAGGAGGACAGAATCAACCCATCGCGGCTCGCCAATGGCACAACGGTTTTCTCCCCGGACGGTTGCAAGGTTCTCAATTTCATTCCACAGGGGATCCCGTTCTGTACGTTCGTAATCCCAAAGGCGTATCCACTCGAAGTCAGCGAGACGTAATCAACGCATCTCAAGCTTTAAATAAAATTCGAGCTAGCCAACTTGAAGACCCCGAAATCGCCACTCGAATCAGCCAATACGAGCTTGCGTTCAGGATGCAGGCAAGTG
>JABHOU010000383.1 GCA_018695085.1 Opitutia bacterium
CGATTCATCAAACACGGCAACTTCTAGTCCGGCATCACGAAGCAGCGTCAGGGCAGGGTCTACGTGGCCGGCGGCAACAATTCCCTTATCGGTTACCAGCAAAACCTTCCGACCAAAGGCTTTGGCCTCCTCTCCAATACAATCAATTGCGCCGGAACCAAAGATAACCCGTAGTTCCGAATCTTCCTCAGAAGAGAAAAAAGGCTCTTTGGCCAAAGAGCTAAACTGCTCGGAAAACATGGTTTCAACCAAGGTTAAAATCAGAAAAGGCTTATGCCGCCATACCTATGGATCGGCGTTTGTACAAGAATTCGAACATGTTTCCCTCATGGGGTTGATCCCAAGAAATTTTCATCGTAGATATCGGGCCAAGGTTAAGCCTTTCGATATTGGGAGCAGCCAAAAGGTTGTTTCTAAAACTGGAATCATTCGAGATTGCGGTCACGACTAGAGTTGGGCCGATGAGACGAAGCATATCTTTCTGAGGCGCTTCAACGACACTGGCGTATGGACAAAGAAATTCCCTGTTGGACAATGGGTGGTCGAATGATTCGCAAAAAACAACCGAAGGCCTGAGAAAAGTACCATTCTCATTTTGTACCAATCGCTTTCCCTCTCGGTATCTTGCAGTGTAATCCTCGGCTCCATCTTGCTGTAAATCGGCTTCTATCGCACCGTCGATCCATTCGCCCATCTTGGCGTTTGCAAATCCTGACAAAACGGCGTTGGGGTCGTCTGAGGATGTAGGATTGATAGCGCCTAGCTTTTCCCCCAAGGCATCGGCAATTTCACGACCGAACCTTGGAACGACTACTGCAGACGCATTGACGCAGCTACGACCTCCATTATCTGCAATCGAGGATGCCATGAGGTCAACGTAGTCGGGCCAGTTATCAATTTCGTCTTCACCAATTAAAATTTTGCTGAAGCCCGGTCCGTGCACTTGTACGCCGGGATTGCCCGCGTATATGTCCGTCGTGCTCTTATCGCCAAAAATCAATGCTCGTCCGCAAAGGCGAAGGATGTCGCCCGCCCCCTCGTGGTCCGTAGGGTAGAAACCAAAAGCCTCTTGGGGACAACCCGCGGCAATGAAGGCTTGGATCAAGCGGTATGGCGTCCAAGGCTCATCGCGACCGGGTTTCATCATGATGGGTACCTTGAGAGCGATGGAAGGCAACCACAGGGAATTAACCGCCGGCGAGTTACTAGGCATCACAAGACCCAGCGCTTCAGTAGTGGGGAAGAAGCATACGGGAGAACCGGCTTGCTCACCAAAACCATTGTCGAGAACCGATAAGTCTAGCCCTCGAGTAAGCCCATTGAGAATTAATTTTAAATTGGACAAGGCATAGTGAATTTTGTCCATGTTGCGTCGTACCATTACGTGCGGGAGACCGCTGGTGGACGAAAGGGTGGAAATATACTCTTCCGGAGAGTGAGTGGCGCCATCAACGCCAACAGGCAAATCAGCTTTGAGAAAAAATTCTCCCGCTTGTGCCGAAATCTCAATAAGTTCGTTGGTGGAAAACTTGTTGAGTGCGGCTTTAGCATCGGCAAGGCGGAGAATGTCCCTGCGTATGACGCCCGCATTAACTTGGCTAAGAGTGGCCTTCTCGGAACCATCTCGATAATCATTCACGGAGGATTGACTAAGGCTAACGTACGGCTTGCCGAGCCGCAGGCATGGAATGTGCGGTGTGCTCATGTCAGTATACTCCTTCGACAATTGTTTTCTGCATGGCCCCAAAAGGGCGAACCTCGGCGACTCCATCCCATGGCGCTTTCTCCCAAGGTTCTCGTCGAATAGCTTCATCTCGCTCCAAGAATCGAGGCATGAAGAATTCCTTTGTCAAAGTTGTAAGCTCAACTCTTCCCCAGTCGTTGTAATCGACGGCAGTGTTCGTATCGGTATTGACGACTCTGAGCACTGCCCTGGGTTGCGGGGCGTGGTAAGTGATGGAATAGTCGTTCTCGGGACCGAAGGGACGGTGCCTGGCGAGGCCCATGAGGGTATTCCCATAAGTCGGAACAAAGCCGATCTTCCCACCTTCACAAACTTCTTCGCAAAGAAAGCGTGTATATTGCTTATCCATTGTAGTACCTCCGCAAAAAACACCTTTTATGCCTGCCTTTACCAAATCTTTACGCTCCGCCATCGCCTCCAACAACTTTGGCGTAGTGAACAAAGCGCTAACGCTACGATGCTTGAGTATAGTCAGAGCCTGATCAATCGCGTGATCCATGTAGGCTCTCGCTTGATCGAATTGCTTAGAAGCAATTAATCGCTTAACCCACCGCGGGTCCAAATCCACGAAATAGCACGAACATCCGCGCTCATTTGCCAAATGCTCGATTGCAAGTCGAAGACGGCGAGGACCGGTGGGACCGACCATCATCCAGTAATGGTCTCTGGGGAAATGCTCGTCGGACAATGTCTCGGAAAAGGCAGTGTAATCAATTTTGTAGTCGTCCCAACCAATTCGTTGCTTGGGCATTCCGGTTGTGCCACCCGTTTCAAAAATGTTGAATGGTCTTCCCGCATAAGCCTTTGGCGCCCAAACGTCGTTGGGAAGATCACGAAGCCA
>JABHOU010000159.1 GCA_018695085.1 Opitutia bacterium
GCAGTCGTATCTTACGGGCACGGGGTCGCGCCAAGTATCAAGTGACCGAAGACACTACCTTCATAGGTTTTGATGCGTACAAGAAGGTCATCGATTCAGGCGTAGATGTTGTTATTCTTACAACTCCTCCAAATTTTCGCCCCTTACACCTAGAATACGCTATCGAAAAGGGAGTGCATTGCTTTTTTGAAAAACCTGTTGCGGTAGATGCCCCGGGAGTTCGCAAGGTCATTGAATTGGCCAAGAAGGCCAAGGAAAAGAAACTTGGTTTCATGTCCGGGTTTTGCTGGCGACACCACTATCCGAAACGCGAGGTATTCGGTCGCATACTTGATGGTGCATTGGGCGACGTCAACGCCATGTACAGCACTTACAATGGCGGTGAAACCTGGAAGAAGCCTCGCGAAGAAGGTTGGGGCGATCTGGAAGCCCAGATGCGCAATTGGAACGCACACCTTTGGCTTTCGGGCGATTCTATCGTGGAACAAGCAGTACACTGCATCGACATGATGCAATGGGCGATGGGAGACAAGGCTCCAACCCACGCAGAAGCATCGGGAGGTCGACAAGTATACGACGATCTGGACAAATACGGGAACATTTTCGATCACTTCGCCGTCGTATACCAATGGGAAAATGAAACGGGTGGAGTAAGGGGTTTTCACCATTCGCGCCAGCAAAACGGAACCGTTGGTAGTTACGAAGTCGAAGTCTACGGCACCAAAGGTTTTTGCTCAGCTAAAAATCGTCACGCCATTCTTAGCCAAGACGACGCATGGCGCTTTCGTGGAGAGAATAACGATATGTACCAAACAGAACACGACGAACTCTTCGCTTCGATTCGTGAAGGTAAGCCATTCAACGATGGCGAAAGAGCCGCTAAAAGCACAATGGTCGCCATTCTGGGCCGCATGGCAGCCTATACGGGACAACAGATTACCTACGAGGACGCCTTAAACTCAAAGACCGACCTCACTCCTGCTCACCTAGACTGGAAGGAATCCTTGCCTACTCAAGGAGTGCCAATACCAGGTGTTACGAAGTTCGTCTGAGCCTCTAAGGCCCACTGGGCCGCAATAAAAATAACAATGATAAGGGTTGTCTTATTCGCCTTGGCCTTGACTGTTCAAGTTTCGTATGCCGCTGACTACCTCATTGTAGTATCTAGCAAAACTAGCGAGAATGAAACTTGGGCAAAGGTAATTTCCGCACTGAAGAAAAAGCATTCCGCAGAAGTGACCTATTATAAAAAGGCAGTCGGGGAATCCCTGCCTTACCTTCGCCAATCATTTCCTCGCTATGCATGTTTTATTGCTACTCCCGAGGAAACCACCAAGGATTTCGTAAAAGCTATTCATCGCATAACTCGGCGGATGGATACCGATCCCTACACCGACTTATTCTGGGGCATCCTTACGGGACATGATGCCGAAAATGCTCTCACCGTTGCAAAAACTTCCGACCCGCTAGTTATTCGCAACTCCTTGGCATGTACGGAAATCGCTCTAGACCGCTGCCAACAAGGTAAATGGTTTTGCGAATTGCGAAAAGGGCACGGCGCAATCAAAGAACAAGGCGGCAATATAAAGGACATCAAGCTGCCACAAGATACCACTTCTCGCTTCGTAACGGAACTGAACGAAGGGAAGCCCGACCTGTTCGTGACCTCGGGTCATGCCACAGAAAGAGACCTGCAATTAGGCTTTCGATATCGCAACGGCGTCTTTCGTTGCAAAGACGGTTCCCTCTTTGGTTCAGACCTTTCAGGGAAGCGACACACCGTGAACTCTCCCAACCCGAAGGTTTACATGCCAATCGGCAACTGCCTCATGGGCCATCTAGATGGTCCCGACTCCATGGCCGCCGCCTTTCTCGAAAGCGCTGGAGTTCGACAAATGATGGGATACGTCGAAGTCACTTGGTACGGCTACATGGGTTGGGGTTGCCTCGATTACTTTATTGAGCAACCGGGACGCTATACTTTCACAGAAGCCTTCTTCGCCAATCACCATGCCCTCATCCACCGCCTTGAGACATGTTTCCCTTCCAAGAAAAACCCAGGTTCCCGTAGAGGATCCGATAATTCCAGAATAACCTCAAGTTATGCTCGAAAACTTCGCCTAAGCTCAAACGATGCCCGCGGTCTGCTTTTTGACCGTGATATCGTAGCCTTTTATGGTGATCCGGCATGGCAAGCCAAAATGGCTGATGGCAAAAGAAATTGGAAACAAACTCTAACCAAAAACAACAACGAATATAGCTTCTCGATCTCCCCAAAACTTGGTCCTGGTAGCTTCGCACCTGTCAACGAGAACGGGGTTCAACGCGGATATCGTCCTTTTATTGCATTCTTCGACAAAAGACTAAAGGAAGC
>JABHOU010000348.1 GCA_018695085.1 Opitutia bacterium
CATCCCATTCACACCCTGTCCACCTTGCCCGCCGACTTCAAGGAACGCAATTCCTGTGCCGACGTCGAAGTGCATCCATCGGGAAATTTTCTCTACTGCTCGAACCGAGGTCACGACAGCGTGGCTATGTTTGCCATCGATCAAAAGACGGGGCGTCTAACTTCCCTTGGGCAAGAACACACCGAGAAAGTCCCCCGATCCTTCAACGTCGATCCTACCGGGGAATTCCTCGTAGCCGCCGGTCTTCGGGCGAACAAGCTGACTGTCTTCCGGATCGCTCCCGGTACGGGCAAACTGAAATCGCTCAAGACCTACGACGTCGGCAAGGGGCCGACATGGGTACAGATCCTGAAGCAAGATTGAGGGTCCGGTTCTTCGGCAGTTGCGCAGCCCATCCTAACGATTCATGATTGAAATCCCCGAACATGGTTTTGTCGACGTCGAGGCTTTGGAAGACCATTTGTCCGAGCCATCCGAAGCTCTTGTCGCCGAACTTGCCGAAGTTTCGGGTGACTGGCTCTTCGTTGGGGCAGGAGGCAAAATGGGGCCGACCATGGCGCGTATGGCCCGCAAGGCTCTTGATCGAGCGGGAAACCCCGTTCGCGTAAGAGCTGCATCGCGATTTTCTGATTCTCGAGCCCGTGAAAGCTTGGAGAGGCACGGTATTGATACTTTCGTATGTGACGTTCTCGATCGCGAGGCCGTGGGCAACCTTCCCGATGCGGCTAACGTAGTCTTCATGCTCGGGATGAAGTTTGGAATAACCACAAACCCTTCACTCGCCTGGGCGATGAATACGCAGGCTCCCGCCGTTGTTGCGGAACGGTTTTCAAATGCCCGCATAGTCGCTTTCTCCTCTGGCAACGTGTATCCCTACCTTCCCGTGGAATCCGCTGGAGCTAACGAGGGGACGCCCACCGAACCCGTGAGCGAATACGGATGGTCACTCCTTGGTCGCGAGCGAACTTTCGAGCACTTTTCTCGTGTGAACGACATTCCCGTAGCCATCGTTCGTCTGAATTATTCCGCGGAAGCTCGTTATGGCGTACTCGTGGATCTTGCCGGTCGCATTATCGCCCGTGAGCCCATCGACCTATCCATGGGACACCTAAACTTCATTTGGCAGCGCGATGCCAACGAGCACGCCCTTCGGGCTTTTGGTCTCTCGGTTTCTCCATCCGCTATCGTCAACGTGACCGGAGCGGAAGTGTTGGCCGTTCGGAACTTGTCCGAACGGTTGGGTTTCGCTCTCGACATCGACCCCGTCTTCACCGGAGAACCTGCCGATACCGCTCTCTTGAATAATGCTTCCAAGTCTCACCGCGTATTTGGGCTACCCCTCGCTTCAACCGATGAGGCTGTTGCCGCCGTCGCCCACTGGCTGAAAGCCGATCATCCTACTTTGGGCAAACCGACCAAGTTCGAGGCTCGCGACGGGAAGTTCTGAACATGTCTGCCGATTTGCCCCTGCCTGATTCCGTAGTCGTCGACTCTCTTCGCGATGGTATCGTCATTCCCGCGCATCCCTTAGCCCTAACCGCCGAACGCAAACTGGACGAACGCCGCCAGCGAGCCCTTTCTCGATACTATCTGGATGCCGGTGCCGGCGGGTTGGCTGTGGCCGTGCACACCACACAGTTCGCCATTCGCGAACCGCATTACGACCTTTTGCGTCCGGTGCTCGAGATTGCTGCTGAAACGATTCGCGAGCACGAAGAGAAAACGGGGAGTCGCATCGTTCGCGTAGCCGGGGTTTGCGGGCAAACCGAGGACGCCCTGCGTGACGCCGAACTGGCGCGCGAACTCCACTACGACTTGGGTCTGCTCAACTTGTCTGCCTTTCCCGATGCCGACGACGCTACCCTGCTTGCCCATGCTCGCCGCGTAGCCGAAGTCATCCCTCTCTTCGGTTTCTATCTTCAGCCGGACATCGGGGGGCGTTTGTTGTCCCGGGAGTTTTTTCGGGAATTCGCCACCATTCCTAATCTCATCGCCGTAAAGATGGCCGCTTTCGATCGTGGACTTACCCAAGAAGCTATCGAGGGCATCGAGGATTCCGGTCGCGGCGACGAAGTCATCCTTTATACGGGTAACGACAATTTCATCATCGAGGATCTGACCGAGGGCTACCTAATTCCGACCGCTAACGGCACAAAACTTCGACGTATGGCTGGAGGTCTGCTCGGGCATTGGGCGGTCTGGACGAAGGCTGCAGTCGAGACATTGAACAGGATAAAGCAGGCTCGAGTCGCCGAGAATTTCGATCCCGCCGATTTCGCTGAACTGGCTTCGCAGGTGACCGAAATGAACCACTTCGTCTTCGATTTCGACAATTCGTTCCATGGTTGTGTTCCCGGCGTCCACGAAATCCTTCGCCGTCAAGGTCTGCTCGAAGGAACTTGGTGTCTGAATCCTAACGAAGTGCTCTCCTCCGGACAGGCCGAAGCCCTAACGAGAGTTTTCGAGGCATATCCGCACCTGACCGACGATGCTTTTGTGGCCGAGAACCTCGACCGCTGGATGGCTGATTGAGCCTGAGGTAGCTTTACCTTTCAATCAGCCAGATGTTTTTGAAGCGGACGGGGTTGCCGTGTCCTTGGAGGTGGATTTGGCCCTTTTCCTTTTCGGGTCGTCCGCCGCCGGCTCCGGTGCCTTTGTCCAGTTCGAAATCGTCGTGGATGAGGACCCCATTGTGGCGTGTGGTGATACGGGCGTTCTTTACTTTTTTGCCGTCCTTGAAGCGCGGGGTGGTGAATTCAATGTCGTATGTTTGCCAAGCTAGGGGAGGTAGGCACATGTTCACGACGGGAGGTTTTTTCCTATATAGGGCGCCGCAGAAGTTGAACTCTCCTTTGATTCCAAAGGAGTCGAGAATCTGGGTCTCGTAGTTGTTGAATATGTATACGCCGCTGTTGCCCCGGTCCTGGCTGCCGGGTTTGGTTTTCGGCTTGTAGGGAGTACGGAACTCGAGGTGTAGAGTGAAGTCGCCGAAGGAGTCCATTGATACGACACCTTCCTTGAGCAATTCGCCGTCCAGCTTCTTGCCGTTGGAGAAGCGGTCGGCCTCTTTGCCGCCGAAGAGTATCTTGGCACCGTTCGGTGGCTTTTTGCCGAGGGTCGGGCTCTTGCGGTTAACCCGGTCGTAAACGAACAGTTTTTTGTCCCCATTGGTTCCAGTCGCGGTGTGCCCGTTGATGACTACGGCTTCGCCGCCAGAGGCTTTCAATGTGGTCTTGCCGTCTTTCGTTTCACCCTTGAGCAAGACGAACTCGTTGTTCTCGGCTCCGCCGCCGGGGAGACCGCCTTTGTAGAGCGCCGCCTGAAATTTTTCGTTGCCAAGGGCCACGACTTGGAGGCCGTAACCGCCGCTAACTTTTCCGATTGCTGCGGATGCGGCGTATTCGCCTTGGATGGCGAAGTCCGGGTCTTTCGCCCCTTCAGCTGGGTCGGTGGCAGCATTGCCGGGTTTGGCTGCGTAGAGGAGATGAGCCCCCCCGACGAGCAAGACGGCGATAAAAGTCATTTTAATCTTCATTAGCTTAATGGTGTTGGAATTTTTTATCCTTTAATGCAAAAAAGGTGATTTACGCCTCGAAGGTAAAGGCGTCCATTTGAAAAAGCGGGCGTGGCAAAGGTTTTTTCTCCCACCATGTTTTCGGCCACAATTTCAAATTTAGAGCCCGCTTTTACTACGGTCATGACGCCTTGGTCGGATAGGAAATACACTAGGCCGTTTGCCTTGAGGAGCGATGCGCTGTGTCCGCCTTTGAGCCTTTCCATCCATAATCTCTCCCCTGTTTTGGCCTCGAAGCAACTGGCTACTCCGTTGTCGGCTACCACGATGAAGTAGGGCCCGATGGCAACCGGACTGGGAACGTAGGAGCATCCCTTGGTCGTTTGCCAGACTACGTGAGTCTTGGTTACGTTTCCGGAACCGTCGGGACGGATGGCCTGCATGAAGCGCTTGGGGAAGCCGCAGGTCATGAACAGAAGGTCACCGTTGTAGACCAAGGATGCGACGTATTGCTGAGTTGGGCCGTCGCTGATCCAGTGTCTTTTTCCGCTGTCTGGATCGTAGCTGGCGACACAAAGACTGCCGGACAGAATCAACTGGTTGCGCCCCTCTATGGTTCGCAGCAACGGGGTGCAGTAGCTGCGCGTGTTGTTGGGGCGATCCGTTTTCCAAATCGTCTTGCCGGTCTTCTTGTCCAGGGCAACCAGATAGCCCGGACCGTCGTGGTCGCCGTTTACGATCACCTTGTCTTTCCAGAGCACGGGGGAAGAGCAGTAGCCGTGGATGCTGGAGAACGCACCAGGTCGAACTTCCCACAGTTTCTTCCCGTCGAGGTCGTAGGCGGCGACGAACATGCGGTTTTGATCGAGAAAGCTTAGGTATATGCGTTCCCCGTCGCAGGAAGGCGTGCTGGATGCCCGGCTATTTAGGCGATGTACTCGTTCCAAGGGAGACTTCAACACCACCTTCCTCCACAGTTCTTTTCCGCTTTTTCGGTCCAGGCAGAGCAATTCGCGCGTTTCCGTTTCCTCTATGACGGCAACGAGGTAGATCCGTTCTCCGATGATGATGGGAGAGGCATGACCTTTCCCCGGGATTGGTGTTTTCCATGCCAGATCTTCGGGTAGTTTCCAGTCGACTGGAGCATTGGTGTCGTTAATGGTGCCGTCCCCCAATTTTCCTCGCCATGCAGGCCAATCTTCCCCGTAGGCACTGAATGTCAATGCGCTGATGATTAAAGTAGAGCAGGCGAAAAGGAAAATTTTGGTCATCAGCTCAAGTTGTAGGTTCACATAGGTTTGGCCAGTCAAAACCATGCTCAGCCGGAGCTTTGCCGAAGGAGTAATACGAGATTGACCTGAGATTTGGTTTACTTGCTTATGTTTCGCACTTCCTTTTCAAGAATTTAATCTTGAACGGAAGGAAATTTCATGAGCTTCGAAAAATCCCTAGAAACGGAAATCAAAAACGTCTTTTCCCAAGGCCCAATTGCCGGTTTGGCAGGTGGCGTAGGTTCCCTGGAGACTCTTCTAGATTTCTATCGGGGGATATCAGGCGTACGCCCCTTCTAGGAAGCCGGAATGAGTGCCAAGGTAGCCATAGCCGTTGCAGCTCATCCCGACGACGTCGAGTTCATGATGAGCGGGACGCTTATGCTCTTGAAACAGGCGGGTTGGGAGACTCATTACCTGAACGTGTCATCCGGGAATTGCGGGAGCCGGAAGACCGGGCCCGAGGAAACCGCGAAGGTTCGGGAGAGCGAGGCAAGGCGTGCAGCGGAATTGCTCGGGGCGACTTTTCATCCTGGCTTTTCGGACGACTTGGAAATTCTCTACGACGTCCGTCATCTGCGCAAGCTTGCCGCCATCCTTCACGAGGTCGCACCCGACGTCGTGCTCACGCATGCTCCCCAAGACTACATGGAGGACCATGTAAACGTTTCACGTTTGGCCGTGACGGCGGCCTTCACGCATTCGATGCCGAATTTCGCTACGGATCCTTCCGTCGAACCACCCTTCAAGGAGGTCACAGTCTATCATGGCATGCCTTACGGATTGCGGGACAACCTGCGAAAGAAAGTGGATGCGGGTTTGTTCGTGGACGTCGCATCCGTCGCCGAACACAAACTCAACGCGCTTGCCGCCCACGAGAGCCAACGATCTTGGCTGGATGCCAGTCAAGGGCTGGATTCCTACTTGGCCAGAATGGAGGAGTTGGATCGCGAAGTCGGAGCTTTGTCCAGGCGTTTCGAACGTGCCGAGGGCTGGCGCAGGCATCACCATCCCGGCTTTACTTCCAAGGAAGTCGACCCGCTGCTTGAGGCTCTTTCCGATTATTGCCACGTAAACGATGAATACGAAAGGAACTTGAATCATGCCACGTAAGCAAAGTTGCATTGCACCCGATTGGTGGGACTACACCACGCTCGAGGACGATTTGATCAACGACGCCGCAAAGCTGACCGAGAAGGATTTGGCCGAGTTGTCTCGCGAAGGTTTCGAGGTGCGGATGTACGACACTTTGGAGGACTTCTACTTGGCCGAGGCCTTGGAATACGTCGAGGCGTGGAAGCAGGCGACGCCCGACAATCCCGCCGGCATCTGCGGACCCATCGGGCCAACAGAGCAGTTGCCCTTAGTGGCTAGGTTAGTCAATGAACTCGAAATCTCCCTCAAGGACGCTCACTTCTGGGGCATGGACGAATGGTACGAGGATGTCAAAGAGGTCTCGGTGGAGCATTCTCTCTCCTTTGAAAGGGCGGATCGCGAATTGTGCTTCGATCGCATTCGGGAGGATCTTCGCCCACCGGAGCAAAACTTGCATTTCCCGAAGGCGGACGTTTCGCCATTTCGCGAAAGCTGGGATGGGGTGCGTTGCGTTGTCATGCAGGGAGGGCAAGGGGACGTGAAACATTGGGCGTTCAACGATCCCTTCCGTCGCGAAGGCGCCCATGCGGACGCCCCGCCGAGTCCCGAGGAATACCGCAAGCTTGCTACCCGCATCGTCGAACTGCATCCCATCACTCTTTCCCAAAACGCCCGTACCTCGGGTGGCGGAAACGTCACCATGGTTCCTCAACAGGCGATCACGGTCGGACCGCAGGAAACCTGGC